>NZ_JACDWU010000291.1:0-16019 GCF_016464045.1 Pseudoalteromonas sp. bablab_jr011
ATGAGAAAAATAGCCATGGCGTTATTTAAACAAGATACAACTAAAACAGCCAGTATGGCGAGAAAAAAGAAAATGGCAGGGCTAGACGATGATTATCGCTCAACCCTGTTAGAATCTGGGATTAAAATGCGCTAGCCGTGGAGATTTTAACTTCTGGGTATCTTTTACTCTTGTGTTAATGAATTGCGTAAGTATAATAGGCATCCACTTTGCAGGGGCGTAGTTCCAATTGGTAGAACAGCGGTCTCCAAAACCGACGGTTGGGAGTTCGAATCTCTCCGCCCCTGCCACTTTTTACACAATAAGTGTGGAGTCTGAAATTAAAAATCGGTTTAAATAAGTCTGTTTTTAAGTTTAGATTTTAATGGATTAACCCTGCCTTCGCGCAGGGTTGTTGTGTCTGTAGTTAAGGTAATAATATTATGAGCACGAATGTAGAAACACCATCAAGTGCGATGGATTCAGTTAAGTGGATTGTAGCGATTGCGCTACTTGCAGGCGCAGTAGTTGGTAATCACATGTATGCAGATCAGTCTGTATTGTTGCGTGCTATTGGTGTAGTGGTCGCTGTTGCAGCGGGTTTAGGCATTGCCTCACTAACAGAAAAAGGTCGTACATTTTTAGCATTTGCTAAAGAAGCACGTATCGAAGTACGTAAAGTTGTGTGGCCAACACGCCAAGAAACAACCCATACGACATTAATTGTAATGGTTGCAACTGTGATTATGGCACTTATCCTTTGGGGATTAGATGGCATTTTATTCCGCGCCGTAGGCTTTTTAACTGGATTGGAGATCTAATCCCATGTCGGATGAGAAGAACGAAAAGAAACTACGTTGGTACGTAGTACAAGCTTTCTCTGGTTATGAGAAGCGTGTTGCACAAACTATTCTTGAGCATATCAAGATTGAAGGTTTGGAAGATAGTTTTGGTGAAGTATTAGTACCAACGGAAGAAGTTGTTGAGATGCGCGCAGGTCAAAAGCGTAAATCTGAGCGTAAATTCTTCCCAGGTTATGTACTTGTACAAATGGACATGAACGATGCAAGCTGGCACTTAGTGAACAGCACTGCACGTGTAATGGGTTTTATTGGTGGTACGTCAGATCGTCCAGCGCCAATCAGCCAAAAAGAAGCAGATCGCATCTTAAACCGTCTTCAAGAGAACTCTGAAGCACCTAAGCCAGCTACATTATTTGAGCCAGGCGAAGTTGTTCGTGTTATCGATGGTCCATTTGCTGACTTCAGCGGTGTTGTTGAAGAAGTGGATTACGAAAAGAGCCGCGTAAAAGTATCGGTACTTATCTTTGGTCGTTCTACGCCAGTTGAGCTTGAATTTGGTCAAGTTGAACAAGACAAGTAAGATAAAAAATTAAAGCAGCCAAAATCGTTTAATATTTTGGCAATATGCTTGAAAAAGGCCGTTGATTAACTTATAATCAGCGGCCTTTTTGTGTTAGGGCAAGTAGTAACTTGTTTTATCACATAAAGTGAGAACCAATTTTTAAACTGGGAAGCCGTTAGAGTACGCGTCCTCGCGCGCACAAGGCTATGACCCACCAAATGAGGTATTTATTATGGCTAAAAAAGTTGAAGCTATTATCAAGCTACAAGTTGCCGCTGGTATGGCTAATCCTAGTCCTCCAGTAGGTCCAGCACTAGGTCAGCACGGTGTAAACATCATGGAATTCTGTAAAGCGTTCAACGCACGTACAGAATCTATCGAAAAAGGCGCTCCAGTTCCTGTAGTGATCTCTGTTTACGGCGACCGTTCTTTCACGTTCGAAATGAAAACGCCACCGGCTGCTTACTTACTTAAGAAAGCTGCAGGTATCAAATCAGGCTCTGGCCGTCCTAACACTGAAAAAGTGGGTACAGTAACTCGTGCTCAACTTGAAGAAATCGTTGAGACAAAACGACCTGACCTTACAGCAGCTGATATGGACGCTGCAGTTCGCACTATCGCAGGTTCTGCGCGTGCGATGGGCTTGAACGTAGAGGACTAAGATAATGGCAAAATTAACTAAACGTATGCGTACAATCCGCGAAAAAGTGGATGCGACTAAAGATTACGAAATCAACGAAGCAGTTGCTCTTTTAAAAGAGTTAGCGACAGCTAAATTCGTAGAAAGTGTTGACGTTGCTGTTAACCTTGGTATCGATGCTCGTAAATCTGACCAAAACGTTCGTGGTGCAACTGTACTACCTAACGGTACTGGTCGTGACGTTCGTGTTGCTGTATTCACTCAAGGCGCTAATGCAGAAGCTGCAAAAGAAGCCGGTGCTGAATTAGTGGGCATGGAAGATCTTGCTGATCTAGTTAAGAAAGGCGAGATGAACTTTGACGTTGTTGTTGCATCTCCAGACGCTATGCGCGTTGTTGGTCAACTAGGTCAAATCTTAGGTCCACGTGGTCTAATGCCAAACCCTAAAACTGGTACTGTAACACCTAACGTTGCAGAAGCAGTTAAAAACGCGAAAGCAGGTCAAGTTCGTTACCGTAACGATAAGAACGGTATCATCCATACTACTATCGGTAAGGTTGATTTCACTGCTGAGCAACTTCAACAAAACCTTGAAGCTCTTATTGTTGCGCTTAAGAAGGCTAAACCTTCTCAAGCAAAAGGTACTTACGTGAAGAAAGTAACTATCTCTACAACAATGGGCGCAGGTGTTGCTGTTGACCAAAACTCTCTAAGCACAACTGTTGCTTAATTAAGAGTTTACATGGCGCGAAATTTGAACTATAATTTCGCGCCATTTTGTTGAGAAAGTTAATTTCAAAACAAGTAAAGAATTCGGGTTGAAGTCCATAATTTCGTACGCCTTCGGGTATAAACGATAAATTGGGCTTCCGTCCAAGACCGTAGGCGGCTTCGGCCTTAATATTTTTACCTACGTAGACGGTGTGAATCCCCAGATAGATTTTTCCTAATCTTCTGGCTCTCGCCGTAAAAAGCATCTCCATCATTGATGGGGAAGAGTAGAACAGGGAAGCCAATATCGGCGACCCATTAAACCAGGAGTAACACCCATGGCTTTAAATCTTCAAGGCAAAAAAGCAATTGTTGCTGAAGTCAACGAAGCAGCCACTGGTGCTCTTTCTGCAGTTGTTGCAGATTCTCGTGGTGTAACAGTTGGTGCTATCACTGCCCTTCGTAAAGAAGCTCGTGCAGCTGGTGTATGGATGAAAGTTGTTCGTAACACTTTAGCTAAACGTGCTGTTGAAGGAACAGATTTTGAGTGCCTTTCTGACTCATTTGTTGGTCCAAGCTTAATCGCTTTCTCTTCAGAGCACCCTGGTGCTGCTGCGCGTATCTTCTCAGATTTCGCGAAGAAGAACGAGAAATTCGAAGTTAAGACCGCTGCATTTGAAGGTAACGTAGTAGACGCAGCTATGCTAGCAACTCTACCTACTTACGACGAAGCTGTTGCACGCTTAATGAGCGCTATGAAAGAAGCGTCTGCTGGCAAATTGTGTAAAACAATTGAAGCAGTACGTGTACAGAAAGCTGAGCAAGCTGCTTAATTTTAAGCTGTTTTTTTGTTCACTTTCGGTGTAATATTTTTTTTGGACTAAAATTAGTCCGTAATAATTAGGAAATTTGTAATGTCTGTAACTAAAGACCAAATCCTTGATGCTATTGCTGAAATGTCAGTAATGGACGTTGTTGCTCTAGTTGAAGCAATGGAAGAAAAATTCGGCGTAACTGCAGCAGCTGCTGTTGTTGCTGGTCCAGCTGCTGAAGCTGCTGAAGAGAAGACTGAGTTTGACGTAATCCTTACTGGCGCTGGCGCTAACAAGGTTGCTGCAATCAAAGCTGTACGTGGTGCAACTGGTCTTGGCCTTAAAGAAGCTAAAGCACTTGTTGAATCAGCTCCTGCACCTATCAAAGAAGGTGTATCTAAAGAAGAAGCTGAAGCGCTTGCAAAAGACCTTACTGAAGCTGGTGCTGAAGTTGAGGTTAAGTAATCTAGCTTACGCTAGGTTCGCTGCCTGAGTAATCAGGCAAGGGCTGGTGATTATTTAATCACCGGCCTTTTTGCGCTATGGAGCGATGTTTTCCTATAGTGCAAATAAAATCTAATTTTCTCTTTATTTTCAAGTTGTTACCTGTAAAGGTGTTGAAAGTAGCAGAGTGAACTAGAACAACAATTTAATGTTGTACATCTTGGCATAGATGCCAGTTAAGTCTGTTCTTACAAGAACAGGTCGGGTCAAAGATCAGCAAGCTGAGGAACCCCATGGCTTACTCTTATTCTGAAAAGAAACGTATCCGTAAGGATTTTGGTAAACGTCCACAAGTTTTGGATATACCTTTCTTACTGTCGACGCAGTTAGAATCGTTTAAAAAATTCTTAGTCCCTGACGCTGATGGCGATCACGGTTTGGAAGCTGCTTTCCGTTCTGTGTTTCCGATCAAAAGCTACTCGGGAAATTCTGAGCTTCAATACGTAAGTTATCGTATTGGTGAGCCAGTATTCGATGTAAAAGAATGTCAAATTCGCGGTGTGACTTATTCTGCTCCACTTCGCGTAAAATTGCGTCTTGTGGTGATGGACAAAGAAGCACCAGGCACAGTTAAAGACATTAAAGAGCAAGAAGTTTACATGGGCGAAATTCCGCTCATGACTGATACCGGTACCTTTGTAATCAATGGTACAGAGCGTGTTATCGTTTCTCAGCTACACCGTAGCCCTGGTGTATTCTTTGATAACGACCGCGGTAAAACTCACTCGTCAGGTAAAGTACTTTATAACGCGCGTGTAATTCCTTACCGTGGTTCATGGTTAGACTTCGAGTTTGATGCAAAAGATAACCTATATGTACGTATTGACCGTCGTCGTAAATTACCGGCGTCAATTATCTTACGTGCACTAGAGTTCTCTACAGAAGAAATCTTAGATATCTTCTTCGATACTACTGCGTTTGAAGTAACTGACGGTAAAGTTCTTATGGAACTTGTGCCTTCACGTTTACGTGGTGAAACTGCCGCTTTTGATATCAAAGGCGATGACGGTGAAGTCCTTGTTGAAGCGGGTCGTCGTATTACTGCGCGTCACATCAAGAACATCGAGAAAAAAGGTATTAACCAATTAGAAGTACCGCATGAGTACATCATTGGTCGTGTTGTAGCTAAAAACTACGTTGATGAGTCAACGGGTGAGATCATCGCTAACGCGAATGACGAGCTATCACTTGAGCTAATGGCTGAGTTGGTTAAAGCAGGTCACACTAAGATTGATACGTTATATATCAATGAAGTTGACAGCGGCGCCTACATGTCAGATACCCTTCGTATCGACACAACAAGCAACCGTTTAGAAGCATTAGTAGAAATTTATCGCATGATGCGCCCAGGCGAGCCACCGACGAAAGACGCGGCTGAAGCCTTATTTGATAACTTGTTCTTCTCTGAAGAGCGTTATGATTTATCAACAGTTGGTCGTATGAAGTTCAATAGCCGTGTAGGTTATGACACTGATACAGGCCCTGGCACATTATCGAAAGAAGACATCGTAGCTGTTATGAAAGTGCTTATCGCTATTCGTAACGGTGTTGGCGATGTTGATGATATCGACCACTTAGGCAACCGTCGTATCCGTAGCGTTGGCGAAATGGCTGAGAATCAATTCCGTGTTGGTCTAGTACGTGTAGAACGTGCAGTACGTGAGCGTTTAAGCTTAGGTGACCTTGATGCGGTAATGCCACAAGACCTTATTAACGCTAAGCCAATTTCGGCAGCGGTTAAAGAGTTCTTCGGTTCGTCTCAGTTATCACAGTTCATGGACCAAAATAACCCGCTTTCAGAAGTAACGCATAAGCGTCGTATTTCTGCATTAGGCCCGGGTGGTTTAACACGTGAACGTGCTGGCTTCGAGGTGCGAGACGTTCACGTAACCCACTATGGTCGTGTATGTCCAATCGAAACACCTGAGGGTCCAAACATCGGTCTAATTAACTCATTGTCTACGTACGCACGTACAAACGACTATGGTTTCTTAGAAACACCTTACCGTAAAGTGGTAAACGGTGTTGTAACTGATGAAGTTGATTACCTATCAGCCATTGAAGAAGGTCAGTTTGTAATCGCTCAGGCGAACTCAAACTTGAACGATGACAATGAGTTTGTTGATGAACTAATTCCATGCCGTCACAAAGGTGAATCAACCTTTATGGGCAAAATGGACCAACAATATATGGACGTATCACCACAACAGGTGATCTCTGTAGCGGCCGCGCTTATCCCGTTCCTAGAACACGATGATGCGAACCGTGCATTGATGGGTTCAAACATGCAACGTCAAGCAGTACCGACACTTATCGCGGACAAGCCGCTGGTAGGTACAGGTATCGAGCTTACACTAGCAAAAGATTCTGGTGTAACGATCGTTGCTAAGCGTGGTGGTGAAGTAATGTATGCCGATGCAAGCCGCATCGTTGTAAATGTAAATGAAGATGAGCGCGTTCCAGGTGAAGCGGGCATCGATATCTACAACCTTACTAAATACACACGCTCAAACCAAAATACATGTATTAACCAGAAACCAACGTGTATGGTTGGTGAGCCGGTTACACGTGGCGATGTGTTAGCAGATGGTCCTTCGACTGACTTAGGTGACTTAGCACTAGGTCAAAACCTTCGCGTGGCATTCATGCCATGGAATGGTTATAACTTCGAGGATTCAATCCTACTATCAGAGCGCGTAGTTCAAGAAGATCGTCTAACGACTATCCACATTCAAGAACTACAATGTATCGCACGTGATACTAAATTAGGTCCTGAAGAGATCACAGCAGATATCCCTAACGTAGGTGAATCTGCACTAGGCAAGCTTGATGAATCAGGCGTTGTTTATATCGGTGCTGAAGTAAAAGGCGGCGATATCCTAGTAGGTAAAGTGACTCCGAAAGGCGAAACGCAATTAACACCAGAAGAAAAGCTACTACGTGCGATCTTCGGTGAGAAAGCGTCAGACGTTAAAGACAGCTCTTTACGTGTACCAAACTCTGTAACAGGTACCGTAATCGACGTACAAGTTTTCACCCGTGACGGTGTTGAAAAAGATAAGCGTGCGTTAGAAGTTGAAGACATGCAGCTTCGCGAAGCGAAGAAAGACTTCAACGAAGAGTTCCGTATCTTAGAAGCCGGTGTATTAGACCGTGCTCGTAAGCTACTTGTTGACGCTGGTCTGAACGCAGACACAATTGCATCACTTAATGCTGAAAAGCTGCTTACTCAAAGCCTTGCTCAAGAAGACAAGCAATCAGAGCTTGAGCAACTAGCTGCCCAGTACGATGAGCTTAAAGCTGAATACGATAAGAAGTTTGAAAACAAACGTCGTAAGATCACTCAGGGTGATGACTTAGCACCAGGCGTACTTAAAATTGTTAAAGTATACCTAGCTGTTAAACGTCGTATCCAACCGGGTGATAAGATGGCGGGTCGTCACGGTAACAAAGGTGTTATCTCGACTATCGTACCAGTAGAAGATATGCCATACGATGACAAAGGTCGTACGGTAGACATCGTTCTGAACCCGCTAGGTGTACCATCACGTATGAACATCGGTCAGATCCTAGAAACACACATGGGTCTTGCTGCACGTGGTGTGGGTGAGCGCATTGAAGAAATGATGAAAGAGCAGCGTGAACTGCACGAAATCCGTAGCTTTGTTAAGAAAGTTTACGATTTAGGTGATTGTCGTCAGAAAGTCGATATCGACTCATTCTCTGATGATGAAGTTCGTCGCTTAGCTGAAAACTTGAAAGGTGGTTTACCGATCGCAACTCCAGCCTTTGATGGTGCTCGTGAAAGCGAAATCAAAGACTTACTAGAGCTTGGTGGTTATCCAAGAAGCGGTCAAGTTACACTTTATGATGGCCGTACTGGCGATCAGTTTGAACGTCAAGTAACCGTTGGTTACATGTACATGCTGAAACTTAACCACTTGGTTGATGACAAGATGCACGCGCGTTCAACTGGTTCTTACAGCCTTGTTACTCAGCAGCCGCTGGGTGGTAAAGCGCAGTTCGGTGGCCAGCGTTTCGGTGAGATGGAGGTGTGGGCACTAGAAGCTTACGGTGCTGCATATACACTACAAGAAATGCTAACAGTGAAATCGGATGACGTGAACGGTCGTACTAAGATGTATAAGAACATCGTAGATGGTAACCATAAGATGGAACCAGGTATGCCAGAATCGTTCAACGTATTGTTGAAAGAAATCCGCTCACTGGGTATCAACATCGAGTTGGAAGAAAATTAAGCCATTTAGGTGCGGCATAAGCCGCACCTGTTAGGCCGAATAGAATGTAGGGGCGAGTTATTCGCCCTCAAGATTAACCTCCGACAGGAGAGCTAAGGTGAAAGACTTACTTAAGTTTCTGAAGCAACAAAATAAGACCGAAGAATTCGATGCAATTCGCATTGGTCTTGCTTCGCCAGATATGGTTCGTTCATGGTCATACGGTGAAGTAAAGAAACCTGAGACAATCAACTACCGTACTTTCAAGCCTGAGCGCGACGGCTTATTCTGTGCCCGTATCTTCGGCCCAGTGAAAGATTATGAGTGTTTATGTGGTAAATATAAGCGCCTTAAGCACCGTGGTGTTATTTGTGAAAAGTGTGGCGTTGAAGTAACGCTGACTAAAGTGCGTCGTGACCGTATGGGTCATATTGAGCTTGCTAGCCCAGTTGCGCATATTTGGTTCTTAAAATCATTACCGTCACGTATCGGCTTAATGCTAGACATGACACTTCGTGACATCGAGCGCGTACTTTACTTCGAATCATTCGTGGTAACTGAGCCGGGTATGACAACGCTTGAGCGTGGTCAGCTTTTAGGTGAAGAAGAGTACCTAGATGCGCTAGAAGAGCACGGCGATGAGTTTGAAGCGAAGATGGGTGCAGAAGCAGTATTAGACTTGCTTCGTGAACTTGATCTTGGCCAATTAATTGCTGAAATGCGTGAAGAGTTACCAACAATTAACTCTGAAACGAAGCGTAAGAAGATCACTAAACGTCTTAAATTAATGGAATCGTTCCACCAATCAGGTAACAACCCTGAGTGGATGATCATGACAGTACTTCCAGTATTGCCACCTGATCTACGTCCATTAGTACCACTAGACGGTGGTCGTTTTGCGACATCTGATCTAAATGACCTTTACCGTCGTGTTATTAACCGTAATAACCGTCTTAAGCGTCTATTAGATTTAGCGGCACCAGATATTATCGTACGCAACGAAAAACGTATGTTACAAGAAGCGGTTGATGCGCTACTTGATAACGGTCGTCGCGGTCGTGCGATTACAGGTTCTAACAAACGTCCTCTTAAATCGCTTGCTGATATGATCAAAGGTAAGCAAGGTCGTTTCCGTCAGAACTTACTTGGTAAACGTGTAGATTACTCTGGTCGTTCTGTAATCACAGTAGGTCCTACGCTTAAACTACACCAGTGTGGTCTTCCTAAGAAGATGGCACTTGAGCTGTTTAAACCATTTATCTACGGCAAACTTGAGCGTCGCGGCATGGCTACGACTATCAAAGCAGCGAAGAAGATGGTTGAGCGTGAAGTGGCAGAAGTATGGGATGTTTTAGACGAAGTAATTCGTGAACATCCAGTGTTACTTAACCGTGCACCGACACTTCACCGTTTGGGTATCCAAGCGTTCGAACCTGTGCTAATTGAAGGTAAAGCGATTCATTTACACCCATTAGTATGTGCGGCGTACAACGCTGACTTCGATGGTGACCAAATGGCGGTACACGTACCGTTAACGCTTGAAGCACAGTTAGAAGCACGTGCTCTAATGATGTCTACAAACAACATTCTGTCTCCAGCGAATGGTGAGCCAATCATCGTTCCTTCACAGGACGTTGTATTAGGTCTTTACTACATGACGCGTGATCGCATTAATGCGAAAGGCGAAGGTGCAGTATTTAAAGATCCTAAAGAAGCTGAAAAAGCATACCGCAGCGGTAACGCTGAGCTACATGCGCGCGTAAAAGTACGTATCAGCGAGACAATTAAGAATGAAGAAGGTGAAGCAGTTGATTACGTTACTATTGTTGAAACAACAGTAGGTCGTGCGATTCTTTCACTTATCCTACCTAAAGGCATGCCGTTTGAGCTAATCAACCAAGCCCTAGGTAAGAAACAGATTTCTGGCTTATTAAACGAGTGTTACCGTCGTCTAGGTCTTAAAGATACTGTTATCTTTGCTGACCAAGTAATGTACACCGGTTTCCACTACGCAATGAAGTCAGGTGTTTCAATCGGTATTGATGACTTAGTTATCCCACCGGTTAAAGCAGAAATCATTGAATCAGCGGAAGCTGAAGTAACTGAAATCAACCAACAATTCCAATCAGGTCTTGTAACGGCTGGTGAAAAGTACAATAAAGTTATCGATATCTGGTCACGTGTAAATGAAAACTTATCACGTGAGATGATGGCGAACTTATCAAAAGACACGGTAATCAACGCGAAAGGTGAAGAAGAAGAGCAATCTTCATTCAACTCAGTGTTTATGATGGCCGACTCTGGTGCACGTGGTAGCGCCGCTCAGATCCGTCAGTTAGCGGGTATGCGTGGTCTAATGGCACGTCCAGATGGTTCAATCATCGAGACACCAATCACGGCGAACTTCCGTGAAGGTCTAAACGTACTACAGTACTTCATCTCAACGCACGGTGCGCGTAAAGGTCTTGCCGATACAGCACTTAAAACAGCAAACTCGGGTTACTTAACGCGTCGTCTAGTAGACGTTGCACAAGACTTAGTAATCAACGAAGACGATTGTGGCACAGAAGATGGCTTAACAATGAAACCGCTTATTGAAGGTGGTGACGTTGTAGAAGCACTTCGCGAGCGTGTACTTGGTCGTGTTGTTGCTGAAGATGTTGTTATTCCTGGTACTAACGAAGTACTTGTTGAGCGTAACATTATGCTTGACGAAAAACTGTGTGACCTTTTAGAAGAGCACTCAGTGGATGAAGTACGCGTTCGTTCAGTTATCACCTGTGATAATGACTTTGGTGTATGTGCTAAGTGTTACGGTCGTGACCTTGCGCGTGGCCACATCATCAATCCAGGTGAGTCAGTAGGTGTTATCGCGGCACAATCAATCGGTGAGCCGGGTACACAGCTTACAATGCGTACCTTCCACATCGGTGGTGCGGCATCTCGAGCGTCTGCTGAGAACAGTGTACAAGTTAAAACTAACGGTACATTGAAGTTACACAATGCGAAGTACGTATTAAACACAGACGGTAAGATTGTTATCACGTCTCGTTCAACAGAGATCACTATCATCGATAGCTTTGGTCGTGAGAAAGAGCGTTATAAAGTACCTTACGGTGCCGTGTTAACAGTACAAGATAATTCGGAAGTTCAAGGTAACGATATCGTTGCGACTTGGGATCCGCATAGTCACCCAATCGTTCTTGAGCATAAGTCAAAAATCTCGTTCAGCGATATTGATGACTCAAATACCGAAGCACAAACAGATGAGTTAACTGGTTTAACACGTGTGGTTGTTAAAGACTTAGGTAAAGTAAATGCGAAAGAACCTAAACTAATCATCGAAAGCGATGAGCGTGGTCTGCAAGAAACACGTCTTCCTTCATTCACAACGATTGAAGTAACAGACGGCGCGACAGCAAACCCAGGTGACGTACTTGCACGTATTCCGCAAGAAGGTTCGAAGACTCGTGATATCACGGGTGGTCTACCTCGCGTAGCTGACTTATTCGAAGCACGTAAGCCGAAAGATCCTGCAATTCTTGCAGAAATCACCGGTACAATTAGCTTCGGTAAAGAAACGAAAGGTAAGAAGCGTCTTGTAATCACGCCAGCTGAGGGTGACGCATACGAAGAGATGATTCCTAAATGGCGTCAACTTAACGTGTTCGAAGGTGAGCAAGTGTCTAAAGGTGAGGTTATCGCCGATGGTCCAGAATCACCACATGACATCTTACGCCTACGTGGTGTAACTCATGTTGCAAACTATATCGTTAACGAAGTGCAAGAGGTTTACCGCTTGCAGGGCGTTAAGATCAATGACAAGCACATTGAGACAATTATTCGTCAGATGCTACGTAAATGTATCATTCTTGACGGCGGTGACACTGAGTTCTTAGCCGGTGAACAAGTTGAAGTGGCACGCGTTAATATCGCGAACCGCGACCTTGAAAAGCAAGGCAAGATCCCAGCTAAATTTGAAATCCAGTTAATGGGTATCACTAAAGCGTCACTTGCAACAGAATCTTTCATTTCAGCAGCCTCGTTCCAGGAGACAACACGTGTCCTTACTGAAGCCGCTGTAAATGGTAAGAGCGATGAGCTTCGTGGTCTGAAAGAGAACGTAATCGTGGGTCGTCTGATCCCAGCCGGTACTGGCTTTGCGTATCACCAAGACCGTTTGAACCGTCGTAAGCAAGGTGAAATCATCGAAGAGCAGACTGTTAGCGCTGAAGAGGCAACTCAAGCATTAACTGACGCACTTAATGCTGATATCTCTGGAAACCAATAATCTCAACTTAATCAATAGATTAAGTAGTCGCGAGGCAGTTATCTGCTGCCTTGCGATGAGTTAAGGTTGACAGGTTAAACTTTGCTCATTAAAATTCCGCCACCCATTTGCCTGCACGTTTTGTAACGAGCATGTAAACAGGGCGGATTTTTTTATTTTTTCAGTAGTAATTTTAATTTCAGGAGCTATTTAAATGGCAACTATTAACCAGCTAGTGCGTAAGCCACGTCGTAGCAAGGTTACTAAAAGTAACTCAGCTGCGCTTAAAGCGTGTCCGCAAAAGCGTGGTGTATGTACTCGCGTATATACAACTACACCTAAGAAACCAAACTCTGCATTACGTAAAGTAGCGCGTGTACGTTTAACAAACGGTTTCGAAGTAACATCTTACATTGGTGGTGAAGGCCACAACCTACAAGAGCACAGTGTAATCCTAATCCGTGGTGGTCGTGTTAAAGACTTACCAGGTGTGCGTTTCCACACTGTTCGTGGTGCACTTGACTGTGCAGGCGTAAGCGACCGTCGTCAAGCTCGTTCTAAATACGGTGCTAAACGCCCTAAGGGCTAATGGTTCTCCGTTAGTAAGGCCAAGCACTAAATTTTTAAATTAATTGTTTTGGGTATTGACTCTAAAAGAGCAAACCTGAAGATACCGGAGATACAAAATGCCTAGAAGACGCGTAATAGGTCAACGTAAAATTCTTCCAGATCCTAAGTTCGGATCGGAACTTCTTGCTAAATTCGTTAACGTAGTAATGTTAGACGGCAAGAAATCTACTGCTGAAAAAATCGTTTATGGTGCGTTAGACGTGGCTGCTGAGAAATCAGGCAAGTCGCACCTAGAAATCTTTGAAGCTGCACTTGATAACGTTCGCCCACAGGTAGAGGTTAAATCTCGCCGTGTTGGTGGTTCAACGTACCAAGTACCAGTTGAAGTACGTCCAGTACGTCGCAACGCATTAGGTATGCGTTGGTTAGTAGACGCTGCACGTAAGCGTGGCGAAAAATCTATGGGCTTACGTTTAGCTCAAGAAATCGTTGACGCTGCTGACAACAAAGGCACTGCGGTTAAGAAACGTGAAGACGTTCACCGTATGGCTGAAGCGAATAAAGCATTCGCTCATTACCGTTGGTAATCTGCCCTTAACCTTTAAGAGGATTTTATGGCACGTACAACTCCACTTGAGCGCTATCGTAATATAGGTATTTGCGCTCACGTAGATGCAGGTAAAACCACCACAACAGAACGTGTTCTGTTCTACACCGGTCTTTCTCATAAGATTGGTGAAGTACATGATGGCGCTGCAACTATGGATTGGATGGAGCAGGAACAAGAGCGTGGTATCACAATCACTTCTGCTGCAACAACGTGTTTCTGGAAAGGGATGGACGCGCAATTTGACGACCATCGTATCAATATTATTGATACTCCAGGACACGTAGATTTCACTATCGAAGTAGAGCGTTCTTTACGTGTACTTGATGGTGCGGTAGTTGTTCTTTGTGCTTCATCAGGTGTACAGCCGCAAACTGAGACAGTTTGGCGTCAAGCGAACAAATATGAAGTTCCTCGTATGATCTTCGTAAATAAAATGGATCGCACTGGCGCTGACTTCTTAACGGTTGTTAGCCAGGTGAAATCTCGTCTTGGAGCAACGCCTGTTCCAATTCAGCTACCAATTGGTGCTGAAGACGATTTTAAAGGTGTTATTGACCTCATTAAGATGAAAGCCATTAACTGGAATGCCGAAGATCAAGGCATGACTTTCTCTTATGAGGCCATTCCGGCAGACCTTCTTGAGCTTGCAGAAGAATGGCGCTCTCACTTAGTTGAAAGCGCTGCTGAAGCGTCAGAAGAGCTAATGGATAAATATCTAGAAGGTGAAGACCTGACCGAAGCTGAAATTAAATCAGCGTTACGTCAGCGTACATTAGCAAACGAAATTGTTCCCATGACGTGTGGTAGCGCATTTAAAAATAAAGGTGTTCAAGCTGTGCTTGATGCTGTTATTGAATATATGCCTGCGCCAACACAAGTGAAACAAATCCAAGGTATCATTGAAGATGGTACTGAGGAAGAGCGTCCTGCTGATGACAACGCACCGTTTGCCGCACTTGCTTTTAAGATTGCGACAGACCCGTTCGTTGGCACCTTGACCTTCTTCCGTGTTTACTCTGGTACTGTTAAACAGGGTGACGCGGTATACAATCCAGTTAAAAGTAAGCGTGAGCGACTTGGTCGTATCGTTCAGATGCATTCAAACTCACGTGAAGAGATCAAAGTAGTCTATGCAGGCGACATCGCAGCGGCTATTGGTCTTAAAGACGTAACAACAGGTGAAACACTGTGTGATCCGAACTCTATTATTACGCTTGAGCGTATGGAGTTCCCAGAGCCAGTTATCTCTGTTGCGGTTGAGCCTCGCACAATCGCTGACCAAGATAAGATGGGTATTGCACTAGGTAAACTAGCAGCAGAAGATCCATCTTTCAGAGTACAAACTGACGAAGAATCAGGCCAGACTATTATTTCTGGTATGGGTGAACTTCACCTTGATATCATTGTCGACCGTATGAAACGTGAATTCAGTGTTGAATGTAACGTTGGTAAGCCGCAGGTTGCATACCGTGAAGCTATCCGTTCAACTGTTGAAGTTGAAGGGAAGTTCGTACGTCAATCAGGTGGTCGTGGTCAATATGGTCACGTCTGGCTTAAACTTGAACCGATGGATATTTCGGACAACGACGCCCCAATTTACGAATTCGTTAACGAAGTCGTTGGTGGTGCCGTTCCAAAAGAATACATCCCTGCGGTAGATAAAGGCATCCAAGAGCAAATGGCTCAAGGTGTGCTGGCAGGCTACCCATTACTTGGCGTTAAAGCGACTTTATATGATGGTTCATTCCATGATGTAGACTCGAATGAGATGGCATTTAAAATTGCAGGTTCAATGGCGATGAAGAAAGGGGCGCTTGAAGCAAACCCTGCTCTTCTAGAACCAGTAATGAAGGTTGAAGTTATCACTCCTGAAGCAAACATGGGTGATGTAGTTGGTGACTTAAACCGTCGCCGCGGCATGATCGAAGGCATGGAAGAAGCATTCGGTGGTCTTAAGCAAATTAATGCACAAGTGCCACTTTCTGAAATGTTTGGTTATGCAACTGATCTGCGATCTGCAACACAAGGCCGTGCATCTTACTCTATGGAGTTTTTAAAGTATGCAGAAGCCGCTAAGAATGTTGCAGATGCAATAATTGCAGCTCGCGCTGTTATATGATTTAGCTTGTCTGGCCCAATAGTGGGTCAGGCGTTAATTTCTTTATAGGAATTTTTTAAGATGGCAAAAGAAAAGTTTGAACGCGTAAAACCGCACGTAAACGTTGGTACAATCGGCCACGTTGACCACGGTAAAACTACCCTAACTGCAGCAATCACTAACGTACTTGCAAAAGTATACGGTGGTACAGCTAAAGACTTC
>NZ_JACDWU010000292.1:0-2796 GCF_016464045.1 Pseudoalteromonas sp. bablab_jr011
ATGAGAAAAATAGCCATGGCGTTATTTAAACAAGATACAACTAAAACAGCCAGTATGGCGAGAAAAAAGAAAATGGCAGGGCTAGACGATGATTATCGCTCAACCCTGTTAGAATCTGGGATTAAAATGCGCTAGCCGTGATTAAAGGGTAATGTAACACTATGAAGCGCTTGACATCATTATCAGACGATATTAAGCAATACCTTGTTGTCACAGGTAACTACTGGGCATTTACCTTAACAGATGGCGCACTACGCATGTTGGTAGTGCTTCATTTCCACGCGTTAGGCTATAGTCCGCTTAGCATTGCGATGTTGTTCTTGTTTTATGAAATATTTGGCGTTGTCACTAATTTAGTTGGCGGCTTCTTAGGTGCCCGTTTAGGGCTAAATAAAACCATGAACATTGGCTTAGCCATTCAAACTATCGCCTTGCTGATGTTAGCTGTTCCTGCTGAATGGTTAACAGTTGTGTATGTGATGATTGCACAAGCGCTTTCAGGCATTGCCAAAGACTTAAACAAAATGAGCGCAAAAAGCTCAATTAAGATGTTGGTTGCCGCAGGACAAGAAGGCACCTTGTTTAAATGGGTCGCGGTATTAACAGGCTCTAAGAATGCCCTGAAAGGCGTTGGCTTTTTCTTAGGCGGCTTACTGTTAACTTTACTTTCCTTCAAAGGCGCAATGTTGTTAATGGCAGGTGTTTTGGCTCTTGTTTGGTGTTACAGCCTTTATGCTTTGAAAAACGACTTAGGTAAAGCCAAGAACAAACCTAAGTTTACCGACATCTTCTCAAAGAGTCGCTCTATCAATATCTTATCGGCTGCACGACTCTTCTTGTTTGGTGCCCGTGATGTCTGGTTTGTGGTTGCACTACCTGTGTTCTTGTCACAAGTGTTTGAATGGGATTATTGGACAGTAGGTGGCTTCTTAGCGCTTTGGGTGATTGGTTACGGTTTTGTCCAATCAATGACACCTAAGCTAATCAATTTCAAAGCTAGCGTTTCTCCTGCCACTGAAACCGTAAAATGGGCAAGCTTGTTGGCATTAGTGACATTAGGTATAGCTTTATCGTTACACTTTAACTGGGAAGTTAAAACGGCACTCATTGCTGGTTTAATGGTATTTGGCGTACTGTTTGCCATTAACTCTTCACTGCACAGTTACTTGATTGTTAGCATGGCTGATGCCGATGGCGTTTCGTTAGATGTTGGCTTTTACTACATGGCAAATGCAATGGGGCGTTTAATTGGCACAGTGTTGTCAGGCTGGGTTTTCCAGCTATACGGGTTAGCTGCTTGCTTGGGTATTTCGTTTGCTTTTATTAGTTTAGCGGCACTTATTTCTGCCAAGTTACCAGCCACAGGAAGAACCAAGTAAACAATTTGCATTAAGGCTTTCCCCTGACACTAAGCAGTCAGGGGAATGAATTATTTACCAGTGCAACAACTATTCCCCTCTTGAATAGGAGGACACTTTACTGTTCCGTAAGAACAATAAACGCAACAACCTCCCTTTAACGGCTTAAGCAATGTTTTACAGCTTCCGCATTCGTAATACCACTGACAAGCGTTTGTAGGCATAGTCTCAACCTTACTAAACCCGCACTCTGGACAGGTTATCTTTGATTCTAACTCTATACCTTGCATACTGGCTCCTTAACGGGCTTAACCATATCCAACACTGACATGACAACCATCCAAATGATCCCAAAATAAAATAAGTAAGTGCTCCAGTCGTATTGCCACAATGGATAAAGGGTTAACAATACTGCAATTGGGCCAATGACACTTAAAATGCCTCTTACCACATGCTTATGTTGATACCAATTATAGAAATTAACTAATAACGCTAGTGAAGCAAACAAGGGCAATAAGGTGTTAACAGCAATTCCTTCAAAGTGTGATAGGAAACCCAATCCAAGAGCTGATGCTAATGAGCCGAGTGCAGGAAAACACGCTGTGCAGCTTAGCGCGGCTAGCCAAACGCCACCAGAGCCGATTTTATCGAGAATTTTATTAATCATAATTACCTCTATTTTTGAGGTATTTTAAACTCCGTACATGGGTACGGAGTCAATGACTACTTAAGCGAATTTATAATTGGGCAGGTTTTTGGATCTTGATTGGCTTTGCATGAGTCTGTCATATCTTGAATTACTTTTTCCAACCTCTTTAAATCACTGATCTTATCTCGAATCAGTTGCAGCTTTTGTAAGCCCAACGATTCGACTTCAGCGCAATTACTGCTTAAAGACATCAGTGATTCTATCTCTTTTAGGGTAAATCCTAATGCTTTAGCTTTGAGAATAAACTTGAGTTGACTGGCATGAGTTTCGCCATACATTCGATAACCTGATTCTGGTTTTGGTGGCTGTTCTATTAAACCTTGGCGCTCATAAAAGCGGATAGTTTCAACACAGATATCTAAATATTTTGCCAGTTTTCCAATGGTTCTCATAAGCACACTCTTTCGAAGAAGAGACATCATTATACAATTAATGCGGGTTGGCTAAACGTTCTTAAGGTGCAATTAATTGCCTAACCTCAATTTTAGGGCATGAACGGGTTCGCTAAGCGTCCGCTTTGTAGAATTAAGTCCAGATATCCAGATAACTCTGACTGTCTCTTATTCGCACATTTGCGACGCTCAACTAAACTCATTTTGGGGCGTGCGACGTGAAGTCGTATGAAGCGCTGTTCACCGCTTAATGAGTGAACCATCTGTATCACCAGATGATCCTAGGAGCCTGAATAAAGTAGCGGCTCTGACAATGTAACGAAGGTTGGTATGCGCC
>NZ_JACDWU010000293.1:0-23165 GCF_016464045.1 Pseudoalteromonas sp. bablab_jr011
GACTTGGAATACATTTTTTGCCAAATCAATTGATAATGTGCTAATTTTCATGACGGACGTTCCCTTTTAACTGAGTGTGAGTTAACCAGTTTGGCGCATTGACGCCGTTTAGGGGAGCGTCCATCTCATCACCCACCATTTTATTACAAGACAATAAAGTGAAAATGGTAACCGGTTCACCGGGCGGCACCACCATTATTAGTTCAGTGTATGAATCAATCTTAAATGCGGTAGAGTTTAATATGTCTGCTGAGCAAGTCGTAAATAGCCCGCGATTTCATCATCAACTGTGGCCTAAAAACGTGATAAGACACCATAAAGGGCTTGAGCCAAAGGTTATTAAAGCGCTTGAAAAAATGGGCTACAAACTTGATGAGCGTCACTTTGGTGATATGCATGTGATCATCAATAAAGATGGCAAGCTCGATGCCGCATCTGAAGAATCTGGTCGTGGTAAAGCGATGGTATTTGATACCCTTAATTCGTCTAATTAAGTGAGCAATTTTTAACGCAGGTAGCGACCCGTTTAATCCCTCAAAATAATGAAAAAAGGCACCAAAGGTGCCTTTTTTCAGTGTGTGATTTTTATTAACCAATAGCAGGGATTACACCAGCCATCTGTAAACCTTGGGCGCTAATGATTAGCACACCAAATAAAGCCGCCAGTACTAAACCAACATTACCCCCTTTTACTTGGTAACCTGTTTCAGGTTGGCTTCGGCGTTGTTTGTAAACCATGGCGACAGGCAAAAATACGGCCAGAATAACCAAAGCAATCGCAGCGTAGCCAAGGGCCATAATAAAACCTTGTGGGTAAAATAATGCAAAACCAAGGGGCGGTACAAAGGTAATTAATGCCGTTTTAATACGGTCTTTACTGCCATCACCTTTTTTAAAGGCATCAGCAAAAAAATCAAATAAACCCAAGCTCACACCTAAAAATGACGTGGCGAGTGCTAAATCTGCGAAAACATTGACCGCAGTCGCAACATGAGGGTTATGTGCAATACTTGCTACACTGCTAACAAAGCCAGATAAACCTTGGCTTTGCATTAAGTCATTTTGGCTCATTATGCCTTGGCTCAACAGTTGCCAAAAAATGTAAATGACGAGTGGTAATGCGGCACCTGCCACCATGACTTTTCGTAAAGTCTTAATGTCGAGACCCACATATTTAACAATCGATGGAATGGAGCCATGAAAGCCAAAAGATGTAAATACCACCGGAATAGCTGAAAGAATTAAACCTTGTTCAATAGGCATTTCGAGTAGGTGCTGGCCATGCACATACGGTGTGAGCATATAAAATAAGCTTGCCAGTACGCACACTTTAATTGTGAAAAGCACTCTATTAAGCTTATCAACCTTACTTGTGCCCAGTGTTACTACGGTACCAATGACCACGGCTAAAATAACGGAGCCAACTTGGGGGGCCAGCGAGAGTGACAAGCCATTATTTAGCTTTTCTTGCAACTGTGCACCACCGCCTGCTATGTATGCGGCGCATAGGGCATAGAACAAGAACATAACTGAAAAGTTAGCCACCCATTGCCCTCGCTTGCCCAACCAAGATTTAGCCAAGGTGTTGAGTGTCGCGTCTCTGTCTGCATATTGATGAAGCTCTAACATTAATAGAGCCGTGTAAGTCATTAAAAACCAAATTAATAAAATGAGTGACAGCGCGGTGGTGAACCCAAGCCCCGCAGAGGCGATGGGCAATGCCAGCATCCCTGCTCCTATGGTGGTGCCAGCAACAATTAACATGCTACCTATTGTTTTATTTTTAAGCACTTTTTGACCCTTAAACTTCGTGAGAGGCATGCAAGATATAACTTGTTTAATAAAACTTAAATAGTTTTGTTATAAATCAAAGAAACTTATTGTAACTTATGATTTACAAGCACGGTTAGGCGCGTAAATATTAGGCTTAATTTTATTCTACATTGTCGTAATTTTGAGTTGACAAAATAATCATATAGGCAGATTCTTAACGCTCTTCTACTTACTTTTTTATGATGATGATGCAGCTAAATAAACGACCAAATAATCGCAGTATGCGTCTGGCAACGCCAGCCGTGTGGTCAGTTATGTGCTGCGGTTAATTAAGTAAGTTTTACTAACCGCGTTCAAAGCGGTTGGCCATTCTTTGTTTTTTTCCTCCGCTTTTTTCGCCTTATTAAAGGAATAAGCTTGTGCCAGTTAAAGCCTCATATTTTTTAATGGTGGTGATTTGGTCTACAACCCCTCTAGGTATTGTTTGGAGTAGTGAAACCGTTGCGCCCACATTGGCAGTCTTGTTAAGAATGCTGGTGGGTCTTGTGCTTGCTGCATTGGTGGTTGCTATCGCTAATATCCGAGTGCCTTGGCATCGTCGCGCCTTATTCTTATATGCATACTCGAGTATCGGCATATTTGGGGGCATGCTACTGAGCTATATGGCCGCCAAAACAGTGCCTTCTGGCTTAATATCGTTAATGTTTGGTTTAGCACCTATTTTATCGGGATTACTGGCGCATAAAATTTTAAATGAGCCAAAATTCAGCACACTAAAACTCGCTTCACTTGGGTGTGCACTAATCGGTCTTTTTTTAGTAAGCCAGCGTCATATTCAAGGTGGGGTAGAGCAGCTAAGTGGGTTGCTGTATGTATTTATGGCGGTGTGTTTTTTCAGCCTAAGCGGGGTGATGATCAAACGTGTTCAAATCGCTATTCACCCAATGGCGACGACATTCGGTGCTTTAGTCTTTGTAACGCCTTTATTTTTTATAACCTGGTTATTAGTTGATGGTCAACTCAATAGCGAGCTTTGGAGCGTAAAGTCGCTTTACTCGATTGTGTACTTAGGAGTGTTTGGATCGTTAATCGGTGCATTGGCGTATTTTCATGTTTTGCAAAAACTGAATGCCAGCACGGTAGCCTTGACCACCTTAATTACACCAAGTTTTGCTATTGCAATTGGCGGCATATTTAATAATGAGCCGATTGATCAAGCACTGATTGTTGGCGCAACTGTCATTATGATTAGCTTGGCGTTTTTTCAATTTGGTGACAAGTGGCTTAAGCGCTTTAAACGCGTTAAGCCAATTAAAATGAATTAGCAGTGTAGTCGCCGTATAGCGGCGACTACATTTTTGCAATTTGAATAACCAAGCGACGGTTTGTATTTCGCCCTAAAATATTGTCATTAGTGGCAACATGGCGTTTTTCACCAAACCCTTCGGTATCCACTTTATTTTCATCGATGCCTAAGCTTACAATATACTCTTTGATTGCTTTAGCCCGCTTTTTAGAAAGCTCAAGGTTATTCCAACGACCACCGTAGCTATCGGTATAAGATGAAATTGAAATAGCAGAAATACTGGTGTCATATTTGAGGTATTCGGCTATTTTATCTAAGCGTTTTTGAGATGATTTTGTCAGCTTACTGGAGTTAGGTTCATAGTTCATTACCGTGAATGAGATATCTTCAAAGCTGTAAGGCAGCATGGCATCTCGGCATTGTAAAAAAGCCCAATAGGCTTGTTTAAAATTAACACTCGACAAGCCTACGGCAATTTTATCGGCACGGTTTTGCCAATCTTGGTAATAAAAAGTAGGCTGATAGCCTTTTTCGAGCTCTGTCAGCATTTCCCAAGCCGTTTTATTGCCCAGCTCACCGTCAAATTTACGTAATAATTTCATATTCGCAATATCGCGTGCTGGTAGGCCTGCACGCCAACTGGGCGGCACAGCTTTTAAACCAGCAATACTGTAATTTTCTGGACGTACAACCATGTCGAGATTAAAGTTGACGTCTTTATTCTTGCTGGCAGAAGTGCTAAAAATGGCTTCGCCATAAAAAGGAACTTCATGATTTAATTGGCATTCTAAGCGCGATGTTTTAACCATTTGCCAATTTGAAGTATCTGCGGTAGCAGTGTATTCGCGCATGGCACTGCTTGCATGCGTGGCTGCAAACGTTGTTAAAAGGCCGAGGCTTAAAGAAAGTAATGAAAGCTTCATCACAGTAAATCTCCAACAAATCATCAATGCCAAATAATTGGCAAGTTTTATAGCAAGCAGTCCAAAACTGCCTGACAGCGTGTTAGCTCATTAAGTTAAAGCAATTATTGTGCCTAAAAACCCTGTAAGAATCTGTGATTTAATCGCTTTTGCTCTAGCAGAGCAGCTGTGGTTTTTGACATAATAGCCAGCTTACACTGGCAAACCAAGAAGACTATGGAAAATACTGAACAAACTCTTTTCGCAAAACGCTTTCGTGGCTTTTTCCCCGTGGTTATTGATGTTGAAACGGCAGGGTTTAATAAAGACACTGATGCGTTACTTGAAATCGCTGCTTCTGTTTTAAAAATGGATGACGATGGAGTGTTAAGCATTGACCATACGGTGCATTTTCATGTTGAGCCATTTGAAGGCGCAAATATAGAGCAGGCCGCGATTGATTTTAATGGCATAGACCCATTTTCGGCGTTACGCGGTGCGGTGCCTGAAGAAGAGGCCATTAAAGAAATCTGTAAAGCCGTACGTAAAGCACAAAAAGCGGCAGGTTGTCAGCGCTCAGTGGTGGTTGCGCATAATGCGGCTTTTGATCATGGCTTTTTAAATGCGGCGATAGAGCGTTGTAAAATTAAACGCACACCGTTTCATCCGTTCGTGAGTTTTGATACGACCTCTCTAGCGGGGCTTGCGTTGGGGCAAACTGTATTAGCGAAAGCCTGTCGTGCAGCGGGTATTGAGTTTGATAATAAACAAGCCCACTCAGCGCTCTATGATACAGAGCGCACAGCAGAATTATTCTGTCTAATTGTTAATCGTTGGCAACAACTAGGCGGATGGCCATTGCCAGAGCAAGCTGAAGAGAATGAAAAGCCAGACTCAGCCGCTAAAACGACTGAGTAATTTTCCCTTCGAAGTATCGCACTAAGTGGGGAGGGTAAATACGTGAAAAATGTTTACTCTCTTGTGCTATTTTCAGCTCAACGCCCGGATGCATTAACTCATTCACTTTTAAGCGACTGGTTGCCAACAAACGCGCAATCTTTTGCTTAACAAGGTATTTCTTTTTCTTAGTGCTTGCGGTTTTAATTTTTATTTGTTGTTCACTGGCCGTTATTTTATTGATGTAATGCGCACGTTGAGCTGCATTGGTTATTTTATTCGCTTTTTTTCGAGCTTGTTGTAAGGCGGCTGCTTTACTGGCAAGCAGCTTTTCAAAGTCATTGATTTGTTGTTGCTTTTGTCTTAAATCATGCCAGTACTGCGCTATAAAGACACGGGTTTTAGTGCCTGATGGCGCACCTAGCTCACCGGTTTCGATACGCATTGCATCTAAAATATTCCCGCCAATAATTTTGCCGCGAGGGTTATTCGCTTTACCGACACGAATTAGACGACGTGCACTTAAATCACAGTGCAGAGCTTGACGCTCTATAAACAGATCTTGCTCACTTTTAATATGGCAAAACTGTGCATACCCAACCGAAATAGTGCGTGTTGCGCTTATATTGCATGTAAAGTGATCTTCATTTTCACGGTGCCGGCCAATGGCCCCGAGCATAATAGTGACTTCGCTTTTACTTTCGATTGTTGCTGATTCAACAAATCCCAGTACTGTAATATCACCTGTAGCTTTAACGCACATACCATCTTTAACATCGCCACTAATGATAACACTGCCATCAAACTCAACATGGCCCGTACTGATATCAACATGATGAAAACACAACACATCGTCTACGCGCATACCGCGGGGCAGTGCAACGGGCACCCCTTTGGTGTCGGCAATGAGTAAATTACTGTTCATCGGATCAAGGCGGGTCCCTTCAAAGGGTTCTAGGGGGTAATCTTTACCTGCTTGCGCGGGTAAAGTATCGCCAAATACAGTAAAGCCATTTTCACCCGCAGTTGCAGGAATACGTTGCATAAGTGGCGCACCGGGCTTAACCGTGATAATCGCGCCCAAGTTTCGCATATCAACTTTGCCACCCGATGTGGCTTGTGGGCTAAGAACGCGATCTTGTGCTGTTGAACATAATCGGACAAACCGTGCATCGTTCCCATCTTTTGGGTTACGGCCATGCGCAACAATAGCACTGTAGTGCGCACCAGCAGGTTGTTTAAACTGCTGACCTAAAAAAGTATCAAGCGCAGAGTGACTTATGCCGCTCTTAACTCCCGCAGCAGATAGCGCTGCTTGTGCATCATCCATACTCACAACTTTGCCACCACGTGCTGTTGTCAGGCTCGCTTCTGCAATCATATTTTTTTCATCAACGGTGATTTCAATATGTGCATCAACGGCTTTTGCAACAACCAATGATTGATTTTGATATTGACTGCTAGGTGTAAAAAGTTTGCCAATATTGGCATCAACAAGTTCACAGTCTGCGTAAGACGATTGCTCAATTAACTCAATGAGTTGTGAACTCGTTATGGGAAAGCCAGCATCGCGCGGATGCTCACACAAGGATACATATCCACTTTGCTCATCGAACAAAAACATCGACATCAAGTAAGTCCTGTAAAAGAGGCCTGTTATTATTATTTTTTCGTTGCTACAGGATTGTTTTAAGAAGAGGTAACAACGTATCCCATTTCAGCACAACTTTTGTATGATGTTAAGAACTTGTATGCTTAATATGTGAAAATTCGTATAAAAACTGACTTTTCCTGTTTGGTTTTTCAGCACTCAAAGGGGTTATGCCAAAATAACCTGATTAATGCCTTGAGTATAAAGGGTTTACTCAGTTATACTTCACATACACTCTGAATGAGATACCAAATTCAGGGGCTGATTAGGATTCGACGGAATTCAAGACGCCCGAGGTGCATGTCGAGGTGCGGTTGGCCTCGTAAAAAAGCCGCAATTTAAAGTAATCGCAAACGACGATAACTACTCTCTAGCAGCTTAGGCTGGCTAGCGCTCCTTCCATGTATTCTTGTGGACTGGATTTTGGAGTGTCACCCTTACACATGATCGCGACGGAAACCCTGGCCGGGGTTGAAGCGTTAAAACTAAGCGGCCTCGCCTTTGCAGATCGTGTTCGTCCGAGCTGTAAAGGTTAACTAAAAGACGATACTAAGCATGTAGTACCAAAGGTCGAGGCTTTTCGGACGGGGGTTCAAATCCCCCCAGCTCCACCACTTTAAAACCCACCAAGCCCCCACTACACGGGGCTTGGAAGGGGTTTTCACTACTACTCACCCACTAGCAACACACAACAAACCACAATTTTACTGCACACCGCATATCTAAAGGGCTTCAGAGCATTTTATGCATTTTGTTGTTCATCAAAAATAAGCCAAAATACACGATTAATACACGAAAAAATCGCCACATTTAGTGTTTACTACTAGGCTAAAGTCTCTTTATTTGCTGGTGATAAACATGAATTCCAAAGATAAAAAAGCGATTGTTATGTTACTCGATAATATTGAATTACGATCCAAACATACTATTGCAGAGCTTCAACTGCTCGTTAGACAAATTGACTCAATTAAAGAACTAATTCACCGTAATGATGTTCAGCAACCGAACTATGAACAAATAAAAGAGCTAGTACAGAATGAAACTCCTTCACCTCGACCAACAAGTCCAAACGATCTGATAAGACGCGAAGAAGTTATAACTATGACTGGCCTATCACGTTCAACTATATACACTCTTATGAAAAACTCTGAATTTCCATTAAGCATAGAACGTTCTGTAGCATGGCGACGTGGTGACATTCAAAACTGGATAATCAATAAAATCGCTTCTAAGAATGAACGAGTAAACAAATAGCCAAAAACCAATGGTGCTTTCTAAATGCAGTGGCATAGTTATAATTTATGTTGTGAATCAAATTAATAAGGAATGTTTGTGATAAAAGTAATTGCGATAGTTTTTCTGATAATCCTTGGAGTTAGTTTATTAGATTATGGAGTGATAGGTTGGATAATTGGGATTTTGTTAATCAGCGCAGGCATCAACATAATGGGGAAAATTAAACCATAAATATTCTTAGTTGGTGCTTGGAAAGTTGATTGCTTTAAGCAAACCTGTTTGCTGCATATTAGAATCCAAACCTGAGAATGTATTAGTTCAGACAAGATCTGACACTTCGATTTGAAAAATTGAGAGTTACCCGTTTTGATTAAGGTGCCGAATCTTTAAATCAAAACAAACTAAGAGGTAACTCTCATGCTTCATACTTACAATCCAATCATCAAACACAAAGCAGGTTTACTTAATCTCGCTGAAGAACTTGGTAACGTATACAAAGCTTGCAAAGTAATGAGAACATCCTGAGATACATTTTATCATTATAAAGAACTTGTTGATGAAGGCGGGCTAGACACACTTATTGATAAAAGTCGTAGAGGCGATAATCTAAAAAATCGTGTCGATGAAAAACTGAAAAGTCAGTAATGGCTTACGCCATTGAGTTTCCAGTTCACGGCCAAGCTCGAACAAGTAACGAATTGCGTAAGCAAGGAGTGTTTGTCTCTGCCAGTGGGGTACGTTCAATTTGGTTGCGTCACGAATTGGAAAACTTTAAAAAGTGATTGAAGGCGTTAGAGAAAAAAGTCGCTGGTCGAATTTACCAGCAGACATTTGTCGATACGTACAGCAAAGTGGCTTTTGCTAAGCTCTACACAACCAAAACGCCGATTCCCGCGGTTGACATACTTAACGACAAGGTTCTGCCTTACTTCGAACAACATGAGCTGCCTATGCTACGTATACTCACGGATATAGGCACTGAATATTGCGGTAAGGTTGAACATCATGATTATCAACTTTACTTAGCCATTAATGATATCGATCATACAAAGACAAATGCAATGTCACCTCAGACAAATGGTATATGCGAACGTTTTCACAAAACGATATTGCAAGAGTTTTATCAAGTGACGTTTCGTATGAAGCTATATAATTCACTAGATGAGTTACAAATGGATCTGGACGAGTGGATAAAATACTACAATAATGATCGAACTCATCAGGGCAAAATCTGCTGTTGTAGAACACCACTAGAAACATTACTTGATGGTGGCCAGAAAAGAACTTAGCTCAAACCTAAATTGACAGTCACCGTTTGAAAACGGGTAACTGTCAGATCAAGTCTGAGCTAGTACACCTAATTTAGTTAAAACCTGATGTTTTTTAATGCTAAAGGGTCAAAATCACTATCCGTGTGATTATACAGTTGCTCTGGGAAAAAAGCTCTTTGTAACATACCGGACTGATAGTAAGAATCGGAGCCTTCCGTTTTAGCATACACCTCTCCAAAAGTGATTATCTTGGCTAATTGAAATTTGAAAAAACTTTTGTCAGAAATAATGAGTGAAGACTTAAATGACTTTTCTTTGTAGTCGAAAGACAAATAAACTTCATAAATGCTTCTTTCAAAATGGTCATCTCTATATAGCTTTTTCTTCCCTTTATACTCTTTGCTAATAACTATATTTGTAATATCGTTATTAGACTCTAAAACATTCAATAAACCATCATCCATGTCAATATCTAAATTATCAAAAGCGTCTTCCAACTCTGCTACATGTGATTCAAATACTCTTTGTTCATGAGGAGTGGATATTGTTGCTTTACCGATCGACTCTAGAAGGTCTGACAGCGATAATTCTTCAACGGTTTCTTCAGCAGAATTAGCAAATAAATAGATAGGTGTAAAGCCAATAACACCTAATAAGTATATACCAATCATGAAAGAAATTAGATTTTTCATTTAGTTTGTCCCTTTAAATTACAGTTCCCATCCTAATATAGAATTCTAAATTAGATTCAAAGTATTATCAATGTACCAGCCAACTATACGTCGAGAACCATAATAGGAAAAATTTTCACTGCTTGAGGCTAGTTATTCCTGAGAACAAATATTTCCTAAGGAGAAACTATGAACACTGAATCGAATGTTATTGAGCTTTTTGGTCATCGCCCACCAATATGCAATGATGAGGACTTTCTCACTCTATTGGACAATGGTGTAGATAAGATAGTCTATGTGCGTAACTATGTTTGTTCGCAAGAGTTTATTGTGGCAAGTAATAGTATTGTTGGCGGAATTAAAGCCAGTTACCAACGTGTTTGTGACAGCCAACTTCCATGTGCTACGACAATTCAAACATGACATTCGCCAATACATATTAGAATCTGGGCAGCTCAGTCATTTTTACTACCTATTCGGTAGCAGTATGACCGACTTCTTTGATTCTTTATAATTACTAGCCAGCAACAGTGTTGCTGGCTCTTTTTGTTCACTATATACAATCGTTCAAAAACAATGAACATAACAGTTTATTGAACAAACTTCTTGCTTTATGTTCAATTTATATTATTGTTCAATATTAATGAACAAAATTATTTATTGAACACAATGTTAGAACAAGAATTAATTCACAAAACTATCAAAAATTTAAACCAGCAAACTGGTTTAGGTATCGATTGTCGTGTTTTTGAAAACGGAAATATCGATGGTGAGTTGGTATTGCCTAATGTAAAACAACGATTGCAAGTCGAATGCAAGAAGTGGCTAAACAAGGCTAACATACAAAAGTACCTTGCAGAATTAACATTAAAAAACGTGATCACTGATGTTATATTAATTACTGAGTATATCAATCCAAATCAGGCTACTCGGTTAAAAGATCATAAAGTACCTTTCATAGATTTAGCTGGAAATGCGTATATCAACACCCCTCCTGTTTATATCGATATTCAAGGTAAAAAGCTGGAAAAGCCGACTCAAGAAATAACTTTGGCAAAACAACTAGGAAAAGCATTTCAACCTAAAGGTATGAAGGTGGTGTTTATGTTGTTAGCTCATCCTGAATTATTGAAAGAACCGATGCGCACCATTGCTGAGACAGCAGAAGTTGCTCTCGGAACCGTTAAGCAAGTGATCGATGATTTACTTTATCAAGGGTTTATTATTCAAAAAAATACTCGTAACAATAAGGGAGCTATCAAGGAAATGATCAATCCACAGGATTTACTCGACAAATGGTTAGACGCATACCCTACAACCGTTGAAGCTAAACTAAATAAAGAAGTTTACACCACTGACAACTTAGAGTTATTAAGGTCTTTAGACCTCACCGACATTAATGCTTTGTGGGGCGGCGAATATGCAGTTGAACTATGCGACAACTACCTAAACGCAAAAGACTATCTGCTATATGTTCAGCCAGAGCATAAAAATCAAATTTTGAAAACTGCTAGGCTGCGTAAAGCTAAAACTAACGAAATTCTAAATAAAACTACTGCAAGAGTAATTCTAGCTGAACCACCTTTAGGGATCAAAAAGATAGAAGGTAAACAAGATAATGTGGCACATCCATACTTTATTTATGCAAACCTACTCGCTAGCCTAGAGCCGAGGAATATTGATGCTGCAAGGAGGTTTTATGAAAACCACATCGCTTAATGTTGTTGGTAAGCTACCAGAGGGACTAGTAGAGCTTTATCAAATTATTTCACATCATACTGAAGCTCTAGATATCCCATACTTAGTTGTTGGTGCAACAGCCAGAGACATCATTTTACATCACGGTTTTGGAGCGGCTATTGAGCGCGGTACACGTGATGTAGATTTTGGTATTCAAGTTCAAAGCTGGGAGCAGTTTGAACAGCTGAAAACAGCGTTAATTGAGAATGGTTTTACTCCCCATAAAACGAAACCTCATCAATTAATTACGACGGTTTCTAATGGACAAAATTGGGAAGTTGATATTATCCCATTTGGTGAGATTGCCAATGATGAAAGTACAATTGCATGGCCGCCACAGCATGATATAGAAATGTCAGTTACAGGGTTCAAAGAAGCATTTGATCATAGCCTAAATGTGACTATTTCAGATGACCCTGCTTTAGAAATTAAAGTCGCATCACCTGCCGGAATGTTGCTTCTAAAACTCATCTCTTGGTTAGAACGAGAACATAGTATTCGCCAAAAAGACGCGATGGATATTTACTATCTAACCAAGCATTACTCAAAAATACCGGAAATAGTTGATTCACTATATAGCGATAATTATATGGAAGCTCAAGATTTTGATGAACATAAAGCAGGAGCAATGAAGTTGGCCGATGATGCCAAGGATATTGCCAGCGAAGAAAGTCTTGTATTTATAAATGAGAGGCTATTCGCCGTTGAAGCTAAACTGGACAATCTACTATTAGATATTAGCCGCAATATAAAAATAGAATACTCTGAAGCTCAAGATTTGATAGAAGTGATCAAACAACAATTAGACCAGTGAGCGTAAATGTTTAAGTAAGATTTGATTTAATCTTAAGACTCTAAAACCATAATATGAGAGAACCTAATCGGTATTATTGAAAAGTGTGTACGATTAATTGTGATAAGGTTGGTTTGGGTAAAACGGGATAATGCAAAATACCTAAAAATGGAACTGCACAGCGAATGCACGAGCCACTTGCTAGCCCTTTAAAGTAAGATGTTGGACGGGGGTTCAAATCCCCCCAGCTCCACCAAACATAAAAGGCCGCTCTCAGAGCGGCCTTTTTTATTGCCTAAAATACACCCCTTATTCATTGAGTCTGAAGGGGTTATTCACATTAAATCACACAACCAACTGAACGGCATCGATGATGGGTTTGTTTTCAACATCAATCGTTTCGATGATGTGTTTATGAAGGCGCTTTTTATGTTCGGCAAATATAGGGCGTTTTTTATCGAACTGGCTGGCAAATTCGAATGCGGTATTAAACAAGCTTTCGCTGTCGGGGCAGGCTTGTTCGATGACGTGGTCTGCAACAAGCTCGCTTGCAGTAACCCGGCGTCCTGTCAATTTCATTTCGTTAAAGCGGTAATAGGGCATCGATTTTTTTACAAATTCAATCATGCCTGGTAAAAACGGAATCGATAAATCAACTTCAGGAAAACAGAAAAAGCCGCGGTTACTTTGCATAAATCTAAAATCGCAGGCGCACGCTAAAATAGCCCCATTACCAAATGCATGGCCATTAATAGCGGCAATAACTGGCATTGGGTAAAGTAACAAACGCTTAAATACGGCATCCATAGCGTGCATAAAACCACTTACTTCTTCATATTTTTGTGCTTTTAAAGCGGGCATTAGCCAGTCGGTGTCTATACCTAAACTCCACGATTTTTCATCACTTGAGGTAATAATCAGTGCTTTGTGTTCTGAGTTCGCTTCAATGTCATTAAGGCAATTTAAAAATGCTTCTGCAAACGTGGGATTATGGCGGTTTTCACCTGCGGTCATTGTGAGAATAGCAACACTGCCTTGTGTGCTTACGTTTATGGGGGTCATGGTGTGCCTTTATCGTTTTCTTTTGTTATAGATATAGTTATATACCATCAGTTGCACAAAATAAACCTCTAGTCCGACCAGTTTGAGTGCTGAGGAGGTTCTCCGCTTTTAGTCGAAATGCAGTTTCAAACAGTCGCTAATACTATCTTGCCATGGTAATTTTAGTCTAAACACTCTATTTAAAGCGCGATAATGGAACTGGTAAGTTGGGATTTCTTTAGTGGGGGGTTGTTAAGCCCGATCAGCACAATTATCTTAATTATATTGGCAGGTTTTACCTCGATGGTGTCTGCTGCATTTGGTGCTGGTGGCGGATTAATGTTGTTAGTCATTATGGCGTCAATGATGCCTATGAGTGTGGTGATCCCTGTGCACGGCTTAGTGCAGCTGGGCTCTAACGCGAACCGCTTTTTATATACTTTTAAGCATATCGATGGCGCTATGTTTTTATATTTCTCGTTGGGAGGAATCTTTGGTGCACTGGTAGCGTCAACTATCGTCACCGCTATTCCGCTTGAGTTAATGAAAATAGTGGTGGCAGCTTTTGTGCTCTATTTGCTTTGGGGTGTGACACCTAAGATCAGAGAAACATCAACGCTTTGGCGCATTTTAGCAGGGCTTTGGACCTCGTTTATTTCGATGTTTGTGGGTGCCAGTGGGCCGCTGGTTGGTAGTTGTTTGTATGTAAATAACTACAATAAGCTGCAATTTACCGCGACATTTTCGAGTTGTATGACGGTGCAGCATACTTTAAAGGCTATTTTGTATGGTGCTGTCGGGTTTGCATTTTGGCAGTGGTTGCCGCTTGTAATGTCGATGATTATGAGTGGTGCAATAGGCACTTGGCTGGGTTTGAAGCTATTGCACCGTATCTCATCAGATAAATTTAAACAGATTTTTCGTTTAGTACTGACGTTACTTTCCCTGCAACTTGCGTGGCAGGGAATCTATTTTGTGTTTGCTTAGTTACCTGCTAATAGCTCGTCGAGTGGTTTGTCACCATTAAATAACTCGAATAGTTGCGATTTATCAGGTTTATGACTGGCGATATAAACCAGTGCATCAGCAACATCTTCTCGGTTTATCACGGCATCTTGGCGTGTTGCAGGACGATTTATGGTGAATAATCCAGACGCCGATTCGTTAAGGAGTGTGCCTGGTCTTACTATGCTGTAATGTAAGCCACTGTGTAGTAGATGCTCATCGGCCATGTGCTTAGCCACTAAATAAGGTTTGATGCTGCTTTCAATGCCATCGGGATCATCAGCGCCAATGGAGCTTACCATGATAAAGTGCTCAACCTGTGCATCAACTGCATAGTTAATTGCTTTTACCGCAGCCCATAAATCAATGAGCAAGGTTTTATCGGCACCGGTTGCACCACCAGAGCCGGCACTAAAAATAACTTGCTGTACCCCTGTAAGTGCGCGACTAAAATCATTTTCTAGATCCTGCTCAACAATGCTCAGGTTTGGGTGCTCAATATCAGTCAATTTGCTTTTATCACGTACTAATGCCACGACTTCATGCTCTTGAGCGAGCATTTTTTGGGTGGTCATTTTACCTATTTGTCCGCTTGCACCTATGATTAGGGTTTTCATACCAAACTCCTTCCAGTTGCGTTAACTTTTACGTGTAACTTACTACTTTGGGGTGTGATCTTAATTTTAAAGGGACAAATTAAACTAATTTGTAATCGGCTTGAAAAAGAAGGGGACTTTTTAGCCCCCTGTCTTTTTAGATTTTATTACGAATTAGGTCGCGAATAATAAAGCGAGCAGGGTGAATTGCTTGGCTAACACGTTCGCTAAAAGGTCTGGGTTCATTGTTTAAGCAGGCGACCAAGTGTTCGGCACACAGTGGCGCACTGCACAGACCTCTTGCCCCAAACCCTGTAAGCACATGCAAGCCTTGTTGAGGTTTTGCTAAGGGCTGATATTGGTAACGTTTTCCGAGTCTTAAATTCGCAAAGGCATTGACATAATCGTCTTGCTCAGCCCACTCGCCAGCCATTGGTAGGTGATCAATAAAGCTGCATCTTACTGCTGCTTTGGCTGCGGTAATTTCGCCTAATGATGTGGCAAAGTCACTGTCTTTATAGAAGCTAAGCAGTTGTTCTCGGTTTGTTTGGTTATCTTGCTCTTTCACTTCGCGGCTTTTTGAGTTTTTCTCAAATGTTGCCCCCATGCAGTGATGCTCTTGAAACTCAGGGGTAAAATATCCTTTATGACACAGCACCGTTTTTAATTGTTTGGATTGCTCACTTGCCTCAACATGCGATACCTGACCACGCACACCCACAACGGGCAATGCCTGGGTTTGTTTAAATTGGTCGCTATGCTCGCCCGCACATATTATTACATCGCTAAATGGACCAAATTGCTGTGTTTTTGTATGTAACACCCAACCTGATTCTGTTTTTTCAAGTTGTTCAATATGGCAGTTAAAATGGGTTTTAATTGGATTGAGTGAGTATGCCTTATTAAAGAGGGCGGTCACTAAGGCAGGCGGGTTTACCCAGCCACCTTGTTCAAAGAATACGCCAGAGTAGCCTGTGTTTACTCCCGCAATATCATCGCCTTCAGTCGCACTGACATTGCGCATTAATTCAGTTGGCCAAAGCGCTTTGTCGGCTAAATTTTGGTGTTTATCAGCCAAGCCCTGTTTTACTGCGTGTTGCAATACACCACACCATTGGTGAGGGTAGTCGAAGCCGTCATCGAGTAATTGTTGATATAGGCGTTTTGCGTATAAAAAGCTATGCGCAAACATTTCGCTGTGCGGTGAGTTCTTAGCTTGCAGGTGCGGGTAAACAGCGCCCTGAACATTGTGTGAGGCCCCCATAGCAAGTGCGTCATCTTGGCAAAAAAGTGTCGTTGTAATGTCTCTTTTTGCTAAAGAGTACATCACACTACTACTGGCGATGCCGCCACCGATAACAGCAACGTTATTTAATGTACTTGCATGATGAGAAAAATACGCAGGGTCAGATTGCTGCTCTGTGGGTGTTGTTAAGGTGCCAATCAGCATTTCACGTTTTTTGCCGTAGCCTTTGGCTTTGGCCATAGCGAAACCGGCTTCAATTAAACCGCGTCTAACAAATCCTGCAGCTGTGAACGTAGCTAGGGTGGCATGTTCGCGTGAAATTGCACGCATCTTATTAAACACACTTTGCTGCCACATATCGGGGTTTTTACTCGGCGCGAAACCGTCTAAGTACCATGCATCAACAACGCCTTCACATGGATAACTCATGGCATCAATGCTGTCTTGTACGTCACCAAAATAAAGGTCGAGTACGACTCGCCCGTCGGCAAATTCTAATCTGTGGCAGCCAGCAAGGTTAATGGGGTATTGAGCAATTAACTGGGCACTAAATGTGTGTAAGCTAGGCCACGCTTTTAGTGCATGGGCAAGGTCATCACGTTTAATTGGAAATTTTTCGAATGAGATAAAATGCAAGCGGCTAACCGAGCTATTGTCACTTTTATTTACACTAAGGTCGTGTTGATTTTGAACTTCTTGCTTGTCATGCTGCCTATCAAGGTGAGCAGCAAATTGCTGCCAGGTATTTAAAAAGTTAAGCCCTGTACCAAAACCCGTCTCGGCAATAACAAAATGCGCGCGGTCATGATTTTGTAATCGTTGCGAGATATTGTTTTGTTGATAAAACACATAATGCGATTCAGCTAAGCCATCGTCATTGGAGAAGTAAACATCGTCAAACTGATCGGCGACGGGTGTACCAAGGTGATTAAAATGTATATTTGCGTTTTTGATCATGGTTTAACTAAATAACTACAACTTTTTTTCATTATTTTACGTGTTTTCTTTGAAATAGTCTGGCGTTATTTATAAGCTACACATTCAGAGTACATGTGTACGCTAGAAAGCTGACCACTTAACGTGTATTTTCAGCGTAAAATAGAACACAATTTAGTATAGAGCTAAGGTAATTACCCATGAGAAGAGCCGTTATTACGGGCATCGGTGTTGTTTCAAGCATCGGTAACAACAAAGAAGAAGTATTAGAATCATTAAAACAAGGCCGTAGTGGTATCGCGTTCAACCAAGAGTTTGCTGATTACAACCTACGTAGCAACGTTTCAGGCAAAATCGATATTGATGTTAAAGAATTTGTTGATCGTAAAGCGATGCGTTTTATGGGCGATGCAGCAGCATATGCTTATATTTCAATGGCACAAGCAATTGAAGATGCAGGCCTTAATGAAGAGCAAGTTTCAAACGAACGCACTGGTTTATTAGTGGGTTCGGGTGGTGGTTCATCTAAATGGCAAGTTGAAGCGGCTGACATTCTGCGTGAAAAAGGCGTGAAGCGTGTAGGTCCATACATGGTACCGCGCACGATGGCGAGCACCACGTCGGCATGTCTTGCAACACCATTCAAAATTAAAGGTGTTAACTACTCAATTAGTTCTGCTTGTGCAACATCTGCACACTGTATTGGTCATGCGGTTGAGCAAATTCAACTTGGCAAGCAAGATGTGATCTTTGCGGGTGGTGGTGAAGAGCTTCACTGGACACTGGCGATGGAATTCGATGCAATGGGCGCATTGTCGACTAAATATAACGAAACTCCTGAGAAAGCATCGCGCACTTACGATGCAAACCGTGACGGTTTTGTTATCTCTGGTGGTGGCGGTATCGTTGTCGTTGAAGAGCTTGAGCATGCACTTGCTCGTGGCGCACACATCTACGCTGAAATCACAGGGTATGGTGCAACTTCTGACGGTTACGACATGGTAGCACCATCAGGTGAAGGTGCGGTACGTTGTATGAAGCAAGCAATGCAAGGCCTTGAAGGCGGGATTGATTACTTAAATACGCACGGTACTTCAACCCCAGTTGGTGATGTTAAAGAGCTTGGCGCAATTCAAGAAGTGTTTGGCGGTAACTCACCGATGATCAGTGCAACAAAAGCAATGACGGGTCACGCATTAGGTGCGGCAGGCGTTCACGAGGCTATTTTCTCGTTGTTAATGCTAGAGCACAACTTTGTTGCACCTTCTATCAATATTGATGAGTTAGATGAGCAAGCAGAAGGTCTAAACATTGTTACTGAGCGTAAAGACGTTGAACTGAATACAGTAATGTCTAACAGCTTTGGTTTCGGTGGCACAAACGCCACACTAGTAATGAGCAAATATAAAGGTTAAACCTCTCCAGTATTTGCCAAAGCCGAGCGTTTGCTCGGCTTTTTCGTTTCTAACTCCGCACTGTATTCTTTGCCTTTTATATTTATTAAGCGTGAGTCTGTATGAGCAGTTACGCTATCCGTATAGCTATATTTTCGTTACAATAGCGCCACTTTTCTGCTTCTCGGACACACAGATGAAAATTCTTGCAGATCAAAATATGCCATTGGTTGAGCAGTACTTTGCCGATTTTGGTGATGTTGAGCGATTTGATGGCCGTAACTTACAACCTGAGCAGTTGGCTGGGGTTGATATACTATTAACTCGATCAGTGACAAATGTTGATAACGCGTTATTAACTCAGGCAGATAAGTTGAAGTTTGTTGGTACGGCAACCATAGGTGTTGACCACATTGATACTGAACTACTGGCAGAGCGCAATATTGCATTTAGCAGTGCGCCGGGCTGTAATGCCGTTGCTGTAGCAGAATATGTTATTAGTAGTTTATATGCTTTATGCCAAGAAAATGCTGAGTCACTGCAAGGTAAAACCATTGGTATTGTTGGGGTAGGCAGCATTGGTAGTTGTCTGCGCGATAAGTTAAACCTACTGGGTATGAACGTATTGCTCTGCGATCCTCCTAAGCATGAGACGGGTGAATTGGTAGAACATACTGATTTTGATACCCTTCTTGACACTGCCGATATAATTACGTTTCACGTGCCGTTGGTGAAGCAGGGGCCGCATAAAACGTTGCATATGTTAAACAAACAACGTTTAGCGAAGCTTAAAGATGGCACGACGCTTATTAATGCAAGCCGTGGTGATGTTATCGATAATCAGGCTTTGCTAGAGTTATTTGAGCAAGGAGCGAAACTTGATTGCGTGCTTGATGTTTGGGAAAACGAGCCAAATATACTTACTCCGCTGCTTAATTATGTGCGTTTTGCGAGTGTGCACATTGCAGGCCATACCCTTGAAGGAAAAGCCCGTGGTACTCAAATGTTGTACCAAAAAGTGTGCGAACTTGAGGGTGTTGCAGCGCTGAAGTCGCTGGAAGATTTTTTACCTGAACCAATTAGCCATGCTGTCTCGCTCGGTGAAACCTTTACGTTAGATGACATAGGCCGCTTAGTACACCTTATTTACGATGTTCGTCGTGATGATGGCATCTTGCGTAGTAAGTTAAATCAAGAAGGGTTTGATAGCCTACGGAAAAATTACCCGCCACGACGTGAATTTAATACACTGTCGGTGGCTGCAAACAGTGCCTGTGAAGCCGCTTTAGCTGCACTGGGATTTAGAATTAACGAATAAAGTCAGTACTTTATTCATATGAGGAAAACACATGTCGCAAAAATTTAATGTTGCTGTCTTAGGCGCCACAGGTTTAGTGGGTCGTCAAATTATCGAAACTTTAGAAGATCGTAAATTTCCGGTTGGCGAGTTGTTCTTGCTTGCGAGTAGCCGCAGTGCGGGTGAGGAAATACAATTCCGTGGTGAATCGATTGAAGTACTCGACGTAGAAGGATTTGACTTTAGCCAGGCACACATAGGTTTATTTTCAGCTGGGGGAAATGTTTCTGAAAAGTACGTTCCCATTGCTGCAGACGCAGGGTGTGTGGTGATTGATAATACCTCGCATTTTCGCAATGACTTCGATGTACCATTAGTGATACCTGAAGTGAATGCATCGAGCTTAGCGGATTTTAGAAACCGCAATATCATTGCAAATCCTAACTGCTCAACTATTCAAATGTTGGTCGCGTTAAAGCCTATTTACGATGCATACGGTATTGACCGTATTAATGTATCGACTTATCAGGCTGTGTCGGGTGCGGGCAAAGAGGCCGTTGATGAACTTGCTAAGCAAACCGCTAACCTAATGAATGCGCGTCCAATGGATAATGCTGTTTTTTCTAAGCAGATTGCCTTTAATGTCATCCCACAAATCGATACTTTTGAAGACAACGGTTATACCCGTGAAGAAATGAAAATGGTGAACGAGACACAAAAAATCTTAGGTGACACGAGTGTCGTGGTAAACCCAACGTGTGTTCGTGTTCCGGTTTTCTTTGGTCACAGTGAAGCGATTAATATTGAGACACGTATGCCAGTTGATCTTGAGCATGTAAAACAGTTACTGAATGATGCACCCGGTGTAGAACTGATTGATGACTTGGGTGATTACCCAACAGCGGTATCTGATGCAAGTGGTAATGACACTGTGTATGTTGGTCGTTTACGTGCAGACATTTCTCATCCACACGGCTTAAACATGTGGGTAGTGAGTGACAACACGCGTAAAGGGGCTGCAACGAACAGTGTGCAAATCGCTGAAGAGCTAATTGCAAACTACCTTTAAATCTGATGATTTTGACTGAGTCATTCAGTAAAGAGAGCGGCTAATTGCCGCTTTTTTTATGTTTTCAGTGCCAAATTATTGCCGCATACGCTGTAAAAGCGTATAAACTTAACATAACAATAAAAAAGTCTCTCAGCCGCTAATATTTAAGCTATTTACTATCAACGTGTTGCAATAGATATTGCTCACCAACTGGTTTATAGTTTGCAGCTGGAATAGAGCTTGCAAGAAAGCATAATTAAGAATCAATTCTGCAAGAATTACTTGATGTTTAAGCAACCAACGTTGCTGCGTTAACATTTAAAACATAAAGGATCAGCATGCGCGGTTTAGCAACACTCTTCATATTAGCGTCTGCCTTGGTGGTAACACCGACTTACTCTGATGAAGGCTCCACTCTTAAAGGCCCTAAAGGCGTCGATTATGGTGCGCAGGGGCGATCAATTGGTCCGATAAAACCGACTGATACTCTGTGGCGTATTGCCGCTAAAATTCGACCTGATAACTCTGTAAGCATTTATCAGGTTATGCAAGCATTGTACGACAAAAACCCGTCATCGTTTTTAGATCAAAACCTGAATCACATGCGTGATGGCGCGTATCTTAAAATTCCGACTATTGCAGAAATGCGTGCTGTTAACCCGACCCTAGCGAAAGCCCGATCTGAGCAAGACGATGAGCTGTGGGAGAAAAAGAAAAATGGCACATTAACAGTCGCCGAAATAAACGAATCGCAAAAAAAGGTGACGCAAGCTCGTAAAGTCGATTTAGACGAAGCAAAGCAAGAGCTTAAACAAGAAATAAACACAATCAAAACTGAGCAAGGCACGCAGCTTGTTGAATTGCAAAAGCAATTTAAAACATCGGTCGATAATGTTGAAGAAATTCTTGCCGAAAATAATAAGTTAAAACAACAGCTAACAGGTATTTCGAAAGAGCTAGAAACGGTTCGTGACCAACTCGGACAAGACAGTGAAATTCAAAAGCAACTTAAAGAGTTAATTGCCAAACAGAATGAGATTATAGAGCAGCAAAAAGCAAAAAAGATTGAAGAGGACAGTGGGCTTAACGTGTCGTCAATTTTAAGCAACCCATTTGTTCTCGGTGCTTTAATGTTCATTCCTGCGTTACTTATTATTGCGGCTGTTGTGTTGTTTTTGAAAAAAAGAAATAACAACGCGCCAGAAGCCAGCGATGACGATGAGTTTCTACCACAAAGCCCAACTTACACTGAAAATGATGAGTTAGACCCTCTAGTCGATAATGATCCGCTTATTCCTGACCCCGTTGAAGATAACGATGATCTGAGTGTTCGCTTAGATGATGACTTAGACCAAGATATGCTGCCAGATGATGACATTATCTTTGATGATAGTTTTGACGACGATGACAGTGTTTTAAATCAAGATGAACTCGAAGGGCTTTTAAGTGACGATATTGTGTTTAATGATGAGTCAGAAGGCAGTGAAGATGATGATTTAGACGCATTTTTACAGCAAGATTTTGATCAATCTGATGACGACAGCTTAGGCGATGAAATTGATTTAGAAGGTGAACAATCACAAGTCGACTCTTCAGGCGATATTTTAAGTGCGGATGATATTGATGATCTATTCGCCAGCGACAACACCGATGATTCGCAAGACAGCAACAAAAACGATGATATGGCGGCATTAAGTGAAGAGCTTGCCGAAGACGATTTTGATATTGACAGCCTAATTGACGAGCAAAACAATAATACCAGCTCAGAGCAAAATGAAGACGTTAATTTAGATGACATTGACGACTTACTCGATGAAGAGGACGAGACCCCTGTAGGCACTATTGATGCTGAATTAATCGATGAAGATGACTTTGATATCGATAGCTTAATTGATGACGTGCAAACGGATGAGCAGCCAGCACACACATCGAACACAGTGGAAGAGGAATCGGTCGATGCTGACGATATTGATGCTTTATTAGATGAAGCGAGTGATGATGATGCGCTAGATGTTGATGACATTGACTCACTACTTGATGACGTTGCAATGGATGAAGCCGCAACAGAACAAACTCTCAGTGAAGAGCCTGAAGTTGATGACCAGCCTCAAACTGACGAACAGGTCGATGAAAACGAGCTAGTTGACGAAGATGAACTAGACGATTCACTCGATGTTGACGACATTGACTCACTCCTTGATGACGTTGCAACAGATGAAGCCTCAACTGATGAAGCTACGACTGAACAAACTCTCAGTGAAGAACCTGAAGAGGATGACCAGCCTCAAGTTGACGAGCTAGTTGATGAAAACGCGCTAGTTGACGAAGATGAACTAGACGATGCACTCGATGTTGATGA
>NZ_JACDWU010000294.1:0-228 GCF_016464045.1 Pseudoalteromonas sp. bablab_jr011
AACTACTCGCGCCTAAAGGCATCGAGCTTCCAAGATAATAGCCTAAGCTACTAACCTTTCTTTTTTGACGCTTCGTTGGACACCGCTAGTCGAGCTTTTGACTCGGCTAGTCTTACGATTGCCTCCACGTCCACTATCTGCTTGAGTTATTAGAACTCCATCGCCAGACAACACCGTTCCAGTGTCTAATATTAGGTTAATTGCCCGTTTCTTTATGACCTTTGATGC
>NZ_JACDWU010000030.1:0-242 GCF_016464045.1 Pseudoalteromonas sp. bablab_jr011
CCTTGAAGTTCTGTGTTCGTGCGTTTTATAAATTCAGACAGTTGCTCAAGTTGTGACTGTTGCAATCTAGATGGACGCCCTTGTATAGGCTTATTGTCTAAGCCATACAGCCCCTGTTCTAGGTAACTAGAAACCCATTTATTAACACTACTTCGTGCTATGTTAAGACGTTTTGCAATATCAGTTCTGCTATTCCCCTCATAAAATAATGACACTGCGAGTAATCGTATGCGTTTTCGTGC
>NZ_JACDWU010000295.1:0-125447 GCF_016464045.1 Pseudoalteromonas sp. bablab_jr011
AACTCCAAAACTTCTACTCAATGAGTGAGAGTTTAATACTTGAGCCCAGGCGAGAAAGATCCTTCCCTAGAGTCGTTAAGAAAAAACCAAGCCGATACCCTCGAAAATACAATGCCGCTCACCTTAAGTGAACGGCATTAGCGCATGGCGCGCCTTTTTTTGTGCCCAAATAGGCTTCAATACCCATTTGCAATATTATTCCAAATAAACCGCTTAATTAAGCTTACAGCTATAACATATTACGCCAAATACCTTTATAGGCGACAACATGCAAACAGCCCTAAAAAGCCAATTGACTATCGCGGATTTTAATCGCAATTACATGACTTAATGAATGTATCTGGCTACACTGTTTTTTTATTTCACAGGGCCACCCAATGCATTCTCTTCCAAATGACTGTCACGTAATTGATCTTGAGTCATGGCCTCGTAAGCAACATTTTGCTTTTTTCAAAGAATTTAGTCTCCCTTACTTTAATGTTTGTGTGTCGCTCGACATGGCTGCACTTTATGAGCAGTGTAAGTCAGCGCCGTATTCATTTTTTCATAGCTATATTTTTCTGACTTTAGAGGCTTGCCACGATTATGCGCCCATGCGCCAGCGTATTATAGATTCGTGTCCTATTCAGCTATCAACTGTACGTGCTAGTGTGGTTGAGTTAGCTGATGATGATACATTGCGTTTCAGTTACTTTGAAAAACATGATTCTATTCAACGCTTTTCTGAGCATGCATTGCAGGTAGCAAAAGAAAGTAAAGGGCAACCTTTCTTCTCAGAAGCGTTTGCAGCGACAGAAGGGCAACCCGATCTCATTCATATTTCTGTTTTACCTTGGCTAAATTTCACGGGGTTTTCACATGCCGTTAGTGAGGGGCACGGGTTAGGTATTCCTAAATTGGTGTTTGGTCAATACGATAAGCGAACCGGCAAGATCCCGCTATCCATTGATGTCCATCACGCTTTAATGGATGGTTTACATGTCGCTCGGTTTGTTCAAATCTTGCAAGAAAAAATTAATGATTACTGTAATTGATTGTTGCTAAATGTGATTAAAGTGAGTAAGAATTGCAACTAATGTAGTAGTAATGGAAGTGTTGGTTGACGATATGAGCACCACACAGCATCACTGAAAAGAACAATAATTAAAGGTTAAGCTTTATGGCGCGGGTAGTTAGTCTCATTTTACTGTGTGTATGTTTTAGCGCTTTTGCAGAATCAACTCGCCTTTCATTGAGTGACTATTTTACTGAGACATGGAATACACGCTCAGGTTTACCTCACAATAGTATTAACAGTGTTGCACAAACGAAAGATGGCTATATCTGGATAGCAACGTGGGAAGGGTTGGCGCGTTTTAATGGTCGAGAGTTTAAACTTTTTACACGAACCGAGATCCCAGGATTGCCTGATTCAGGTTTAAGAAGTCTGATAGCCATTGATAATGGCGATTTATACATTGTTGGAGCACGAGGCGGGATTGCCGTGCGCTCACAGGGCCAGTGGCGGTCGCTTCCAAGTTCATCGACCATGATTAATCATGCATTGATCTCAGAACAAGGCGAAATTTGGCTCGCTCTTGAGGGACAAGGTATTGTGTATCGTGCATCAGAAAAAGCAACAGAACACACATTGGTTGATAAACTGAGTGCATACAGACTAATAAAAGACAAACAGAATGTCATTTGGGCTGCAACCAGTGATGGCTTATACAAAATTGAAGGTAAAAAGGTCAGTAAAGTTGGTCAAGAGGCCGGTTTACCTGATGCCTCTGCTTTTACGCTGTTATTGACTCAGTCGGGTACCTTAATCGTCGGCACAGAAAAAGGGGCATGGCAAAAGCAACACGATAAATTTGTCTCTGTTGATGCAACGCTCAATCATGAATCCATATCGAGTTTGCTCGAAGATACCCAAGGAGACATTTGGTTCGGTACAATCAACAAAGGTGTTTTTAGATTGAGGCAATCAGGCCTTGAAAATCTCGATGCCGATGATGGCTTGCCGAATAACCGTACTCTGTCATTACTGCAGGACCGTGAAAAAAGCATTTGGGTTGGTACTAATGCAGGGCTATTCAGGCTGCGTGAAGCCCCGTTTACGAATTGGAGCCAAAGCCGTGGTCTTGCTTCAGATTATGTTCGCACCGTATTGTCTCATTCTGATGGTAGTTTGTGGGTAGGCAGTAGCAATGGTTTAAACCGAATTATAAATGGGGAAATAACCACCTTAAACCAAGCATATGAACGTGATCCCCTGTCAGTGCTAAGTTTAACTGAAGACAAAAATGGGGATGTATGGCTTGGCACGTACACTGGTGGCCTCATGAAAGTGGTGAATAACAAAATTTACCCAGTTAAGAATCGCACTTATGGGCTTCTTAATAATGAGGTACGAGCGGTATTATTCGATAGCTCACATAATTTATGGATCGGCACTGCCAGCGGCCTTACAAAGCTCACAGACGACGGACAAATTCATTCTTACACTACTGAAAAAGGCTTAGCTGGCAATTTTATTATGGCACTTGCTGAAGATAATCAAGGCCGGCTATGGGTTGGAACAGGTGTTGGAGTGTCTATTTTTGATCCCGCATTAAACACATTTTCTAACATAGAATTTCCTGAAAAATTTAGCACTGAATATGCGTTTGGTTTTTATCTTGATGGCGAAAAAATGTGGCTCGCAACGGATCGAGGCCTCATACGTTACGATTTGAAGACCGATGTTATGCATTTGTTTGGACGTGAACAGGGCTTACCCGTTGATAAATTATTTCAGGTTATTGAGCAAGGTGACTCGTTGTGGTTAACCAGTAATCGCGGTGTTATTCAGCTCAATAAAACCCAGCTTACTGAATTTTTAGATAACCCCACGGGTGCGGAGTCAGTTGTTGTTTCTATGCAGTTGTATGATGAAGGCGATGGCATGCTGAGCGCGCAAGCAAATGGCGGTTCTAACCCTGCAGCAGTGACACATTCTGATGGTCAACTCTGGGTTGCAACGGCAAAAGGGGTTGCGATTGTAAAGCCTGAGCGACTTAAAGAGGCGAGTAAACGTCGTTTGTCAACGGTCATAGAAAGCTTTGAAGTTGATGGTAAGCCCGTTGGATTGCCCGCTAAAAGTGATGTACTAAGTTTACCAGCGGGTATTTCAAGGGTGTCATTTAATTATGCAGGCTTAAGTTTTATTATGCCGCAGCGTCTAAATTATCAAACTCACTTAAGTGGCTACAACGAAGAATGGGTTGATAGAGGCCGCTTAGCTATTACTGAGTATACAAACTTACCTCCGGGAGAATATACATTTAAGGTCCGTGCGGGCTATCCAAATAGTGAATGGCAAAACAATGAACAAACGTTACGATTCAGAATTGCGCCATATTTTTGGCAAAAGACCAGCTTTAAATTAGTGCTTATTTTGGGCTTATTTTTAATAGCCTATGCAATATATAAATACCGTTTATATCATTATAAACGCATTGAAATAGAGCTGACGGAGAAGGTCGAGCAACAAATGCACGATTTAAAGAACCAAGCAGATGCATTCGCGCATCTCGCTAATCATGACCAATTAACTCAGCTACCCAATAGACGAGCATTCGATAGTTGGCTATTCGAGAACTTTAGTCAGTTCCAACATAATAAGCAAAGCTTAAGTGTTGCGATTATGGACATTGACCACTTTAAATTAATTAATGACAATTTTTCACATTTGATTGGTGATCAAGTGATTTGTGAAATTGCCCGTTTGTTACGTATCAACTTTCCAGATGAAGGTTATGCTGCGCGTTGGGGGGGCGAAGAGTTCACTTTACTATTTCCTCATAAAGGTGCTGATGAAGCCGCGCGTTTATGTGAAATTATTCGCTTAGAAATCGCGGATTATAATTTTTCTGAACTTGCGAAAGAACTGTCTGTCACTGTAAGTTTCGGTGTTGCAGATAATGCAAATGTTACCGACTATGATCGGCTACTTTCTCATGCAGATACCGCGCTATACCACGCTAAAAATAATGGCAGGAACAAAGTGGTAATTTACAATAAAGAAACATCAATTTTGTAGATTGGTAACAAATGGCTTTTTTATTCATTTTAAGTTCATTATAATTGCAGCCCCACAAGGGAAACAATAATAATTAAATGGAGTTTTTATGTTTAAAAAACATACTATTGCACTCGCAATTTCTGCGAGTTTTTTATTATCTGGTTGTTTAGAAGTTGAAGACAACAATAACGATGAACTAGTCAGTGCAATTGAAGAACAAAATAAGGCCACTCAAGAAGCTGAAACAGCGACTTTAACAGGAACGGTTAAAAATTACGTCACTGACAGCTTAGCGACTAATGCACAAATTCAAATAAAAATTGGCAACACTTGGTCAGAGGCGGTTTCGCTGAGTGATGGCATGTTTGAATTGAAAAATATTCCAAAACATTCTGATTACGTGTTACTTGTGACAAGTACTGATGGTTCGTTTCAACAGCGTGCATTTTATGGTAACTCAGGTGCTGGAGTTAGCCAGCTAGGCTCACTTTCAGTTACTACAACAGAGACCATTCAATTCACGGCATTGCTTGATGGTGAAAATACACCTATTAAAGACCTTCAGTTTACTTATACTACATCATTAGGCCTAACAGATAGCTCGTGGCAATCTCGCAATGAGCACTTTTTCAGTGCGACCTATAACGAGCAAACTAATCTTTATTCAATTGAGAAACCCGTTGGTTTGGGAAATGCAATTGCTCTTCATATCGATATGGATGTTGATAACGATGCTATTAATGATTATGAGCTTGTACAAAATTATTACAATCAAAGTTCTGTCTCATTTAGCACATTGAATGATGATGCAACCATTTTGTTTAAAGATACAGATGCGACAAAAGAGTATCAATTACGTGTTAAAGTCATCGATGAAACTGGTCAAGTCTTTTCAAATATTGAATTAGTGGCATCAAGCAATGATTTTGAGTCTAATCCTTTGACCTTTGATGCGACAGAAAATGAGTATGTTTATGACTTTAAAGGCAGCTCATCACTTACTGTAAGAATGTCGGCTTTTACAGATGTAAATGGTCAGAATTATTTATCTGATTCATTTTCTGTTAGAGAAGAAAATGGTGAGTTGGTGGTCGGCAATATCTATAACCAAGGTAATTTCCAAGTCGAAGACGGTGTTGTGTCGGTGATTTTTAAGGCCAATAAAGGCACACAAACGACGCAAGTAGATTTGCTTAGCCAAACTGTTAATGCGTTGAATAATGGTTATTACTTGTTCTTCTCAAAACCAATAGAGCTTACACAAGATAGCTTTTCATTGGTGAGAAGCAATTCACTTACAGTGATCCGTGGTAATGAATCAACAACAGATTCAGTCCCTGCTGGCAGTACATTTTTTATTAGAAAGGATGTAGACATTACAACGACTTCATCATTGTCATTAAATGATACCTTTGTGGAAGTATTGCCTGAGCAAGCGCTTAGTGTTGGTCGTTATAAGTACCGTTTAAATTCAGTGATTGATAAAGAAACTGCTTTAACTGCTAATTATTCATTTGAAAATGAATTTACGGTTGCTGATAAAGCTGCGTTTTCAATCGAAGATGTTAAATTCGATAATAATAATGGTTTGAAAGCTGGCCAATTGATTCACGCTACTAACTCAGCGGGTGAGAGTGCAGCATCATCGAGTCGTGGTAATAACGTGAGATTGTATTTACCAACGTCTATTGCATCACTTGCCGAACTTGATATTACCTTAACGGGTTATACAAACAATGGCACTATGAATCCTGTTTACGAAGAGCTTACAATTGTCTCTGGTGAGTATATTTATAATGATAGTTTAAGAAACCTAGTTTCAATTGCATTAAATGAAACGGCCTATGGTGATTCGGGCAATGCAATTAAATATACTTCTTTACCAGATGGCTTAATGTATATGCATGGACTACCGTGGGATGTAACATACCTTGATGATAACGCGTCTGGTAACGTTAATACGATTACCTTCGACTATGAGTATCGAGTCAAAGGCAGTAAAGAAGTGGTAACTGGTTCGGCAACGGTTCCTGTCCTGTAACTTTTTACTGCAACTTAAATAAAAATGTGTGCAGACAATTGATCTTTTTTTGTTTGCACACATTAAAGTAACAAGATTATATTTTAGGCGATGATAATGCTTAACCTTGTTTTGTTACTTTTTTTGCTCATTTTTATTGTCGGTTACTGGCGCTGGGATGATATTCGAAATCATTTTTGGCATAGAAAGTACCTGACCTATTCCCTTACTTCAGAGCAGAAGTCATTGCTGTTGAAGTACATGCCTATTTATCAAAAAATGACGGACGCTGATCGTGAAAAATTAGAGCGTCATATTGTTTGGTTCTTAAATGAAAAGCGATTTATTGGGTGTGATGGCCTGCAGTTAAATGATGCAATGAAACTCATTGTTGCTGCAGATGCATGTGTTTTAGTGCTCAATAAGCCTTGGCCTTTATATCGTAATGTGAAAGACATTTTATTATATCCAAGTGCCTATTATGCACCACAAACATCACGCGATGGTGCAGGTCTTGTTAGTTATCATAATACCGTGAGACAAGGTGAGTCATGGCCTGGTGGCACCTTGGTCTTAAGCTGGCACGATGTGCTAGAAGGAAGCCGGCTCCCTAGTGATGGCCACAATTTGGTATTCCATGAATTTGCTCATCAACTAGACCAAGAAACAGGAAAAACGACAGGCACGCCATTGCTTGCTAGTAATGCTGACTATCAACAATGGGCCAAAGTATTCAGTCGTGCTTTTAATCAGCTTAAAACACACATTGCTTACGGTATGCCCCATGTTATTCATAGTTATGGGGCGACCAATGAAGCCGAGTTTTTTGCCGTGATCACCGAAACTTTCCTTGAAAAGCCTGCTGCACTTAGGCAATTCGATCCTGAAATTTATCATTTATTGGTAGGCTATTATGAATTTGATCCCATTGCGTGGCATTAGTCGCCAATTTACGACTGTTTAACACGTAATGCTGGAATCTTGCTATGCTATTTGATGCAATCAATATGTGTGCAAATAACAAAACAATAACAAGTGAGAATTCCATGAAGAAAATGCTTCATACGGCTTTGGCTGTTTCGATTTCACTCGCCTTTACAGGGCAAGTAATAGCAACCGAGCAGTCAAGTGATGAAAAGTGGCGAGTTGATGCGCCAGCAGGTCAGTTTTTAGATGCCAAAATCAGTGTTGAACAAGGCACGTGGATGAATGTTGATATTAGTCCTGATGGTGAAACCTTGGTGTTTGATCTGTTGGGTGATATTTACACTATGCCAATCTCGGGCGGTACGGCAAAACAATTAACAAGTGATATTGCGTGGCAGATGCAACCGCGCTTTAGCCCTGATGGTAAATACATTGCGTTTACATCTGATCAAGGTGGTGGTGATAACATTTGGATTATGGATGTCAACGGTGAAAACCAAAAGGCCGTCACTGACGAAACGTTTCGTTTATTAAATAGCCCTGCATGGAGCCCCGATGGCGACTATTTAGTTGCGCGTAAGCACTTTACAGCAAGCCGCTCACTCGGTGCGGGTGAAGTTTGGCTATACCACAAAGCCGGTGGTAAGGGAGTGCAGTTAACGGCACGTGAAAACGATCAAAAAGATTTAGGTGAACCGATGTTTTCACCTGACGGTCGTTATGTGTATTTTTCACATGATGCTACACCAGGTAAAACATTCCATTACTCAAAAGATTCAGTTGCGGGTATCTACAAAATTAAACGCTATGACCGTGAAACCGGTGAAATTGAAACTATTATTGATGGAATGGGGGGCGCTATTCGTCCAACTCCCTCACCAGATGGTAAAAAACTGGCTTATATCAAGCGTGATGATTTTCAAACAAGCTTATATTTATATGACCTTCACACTGGTGAGCATACAAAGTTATATGGTGAGCTTGAGCGAGATATGCAAGAAACATGGGCAATACACGGTGTTTACCCGACCATTGCTTGGACGCCAGATAATGCGCAATTAGTGTTTTGGGCTGGTGGCACAATTCATAAATTAGATGTTGATGATAAATCAGTATCACGTATCCCATTTAAGGTAGAAACCAATAAACAAATTCAAAAAGCAGTGCGGTTTACACACAATATCGATAGCGATAATTTTGCGGTAAAAATGCTGCGCAATGTGCAAATTTCACCAGACGGTGAAACAGCCATTTTTGAAGCTTTGGGTCATATTTATAAGCGTGATCTTGAGTCAGGTAAAGTGAAACGCTTAACTAAACAAGACGATCATTTTGAGTTATTTCCACAGTTTTCCCGCGATGGTAAAAAAGTAGTTTATACAACGTGGGATGACAATGAACAGGGCTCTGTGCGTGTCGTTTCTGCAAGAGGCGGACGAGGTAATAAGTTAACAGAAGAACCAGGTAAATATGTAGAACCTACCTTTAGCCCAGATGGTAAGACGGTTGTTTATCGTAAAGCATCGGGTGGCAGTATCCTCAATCCAACCTGGTCATTAGAGCCGGGCATTTATTCTGTTAGTGCCAAGGGCGGTGAATCCGCACTGATCACTAAGTCAGGTTACCAGCCGCAATTTGGCGCAGTGAATGACCGTATTTATGTAATGAGCCCATGGCCTAAACCTACGCTTAGTGTGGTTGAGCTTGAGTCAAAAGAAGTACGTAAGCTGTATGAGTCTGAGCATGCAACGGAGTTCAGAGTGTCGCCAGATGGTAAATATTTGGCATTTGCTGAGCGTTTTAAAGTGTTTGTAACCCCTTTTGTTGAACGCGGCAAAACCATTAATATTGGCCCGAAAGATAGTCAATTCCCAATTGAACAATTATCAGTTCGTGCGGGCGAGAATATTAGCTGGAGTGGAACCAGTGATAAACTGTATTGGAGTCTTGGTCCTGAGCTTTATCATGCAAGTTTAGCGGGTTTATTTGACATAAATAAAAACGCAGACACAGATTTTAAAGTGAAAAGTGGTGACAACATTGGCTTTACCAAAACAATGGCTGAGCCAAAGGGGATGTTTGCACTAACGGGCGCACGCATCATTACCATGAATGGTGAGCAAGTTATTGAAAATGGTGTGATTGTAACTGATGGAAAACACATTAAAGCAGTCGGAAGCAAAGACTCTGTAACAATTCCTAAAGGTGCAGAAGTTATTGATGTGACCGGCAAGACGATTATGCCAGGCATTGTTGATGCCCATGCTCATGGTGCGCAAGCCAGTGATGAAATAATCCCGCAACAAAACTGGAAAAACCTTGCTGGTTTATCGCTGGGTGTTACGACGATTCATGATCCATCGAACGACACCACCGAAATTTTTGCTGCGAGTGAAATGCAAAAAGCAGGCATGATAGTGGCACCACGCATTTTTTCTACCGGTACAATACTGTACGGTGCCAATATGCCGGGCTATACATCGCATATTGACTCGCTTGACGATGCTAAATTCCACCTTGAACGCTTGAAAAAAGTGGGTGCATTTAGTGTTAAGTCATACAACCAGCCTCGCCGTGAACAGCGTCAGCAAGTAATTGAAGCTGGGCGTGAACTTGAAATGATGGTTGTGCCAGAAGGGGGCTCATTATTGCAGCATAACTTGACCATGGTCGTTGATGGTCATACCGGTATTGAGCACTCAATTCCTGTTGCGAACATTTATGATGATATTCGCCAACTATGGTCGCAAAGTGATGTAGGTTATACACCTACGTTAGGTGTTGCTTATGGTGGCATTTGGGGTGAAAACTACTGGTATGATAAAACGGATGTGTGGAACCACCCACGTCTAAGTAAATTTGTGCCTAAAAACCAACTTTTACCGCGCTCAATGCGTCGAGTAAAAGCACCCGATCATCATTACAACCACTTTAACAACGCACGCGTTGCTAAAGAGCTACAAGACTTAGGAGTATTGGTTAATTTGGGCGCTCATGGTCAACGTGAAGGCTTAGCTGCACATTGGGAAATCTGGATGTTTGCTCAAGGCGGTATGACGCCGCTAGAAGCAATTCGTGCGGCGACACTCGATCCTGCTAAATACATCGGCTTAGATAAAAATATTGGTTCATTAGAGCCGGGCAAATTAGCGGATCTTATCGTTATTGATGGTAACCCGTTGACGAATATTCGTGATACCGACAAAATCGACTATACCATGGTGAATGGTCGTTTATTTGACGCGGCAACGATGAATGAAGTCGGCGGAAAACAACGTGATAAATTATATTTTGAAAAGATATAAATAGCGTAAAGTGAAAAGCGGCCATTGAGCCGCTTTTTTTATGGTTTTTAATTTAGCAGGCGAGGGAATTGCTTCATACCAGACACTTTTGCTTGGCAAATCATTCCCTCAGTGAGTGTCATTAAATAGTGGCAAAGAGAATCAATTTTCTCGGCTTTTACGTCTTTACATTCTGACAAACGCTGTTTGATGAGTGAAGAAACAGCGGCTTTATGTGCTTTACATGCAAGGTTGACTGGGCTTTGCGGCGCTGAGTATTCTGCCGCTGCGTTAATGAACATACAGCCATTAAAGTTTCCAAGCTCTGCAACCTTAGAATGAAACCAATCTTCGAAGCTTGTAAATAAACGTTCTTGAAAATCGTGTAATGTCGTTTGTTGGTTGGTGGCGTTCTCAAGCCACGTTATGAATGTAGTATGCCGTTCGTTTAGGCACGCTAAAATTAATTCATCTTTACCTGCAAAATGATGGTACATCGTTTTTTTAGCTACATTTGCTGCACTAATAATTTCATTAATCCCCACGCTGTGAATTCCTTTATCGTAAAACAATTCGAGTGCAGTCAATGTAATGTGTGTTCTTTTATCCATGCTTGCTCCTAGATAGAAATTCTAGCTTGACATAAGTAGACCGAGTTGTCTACTATTTGCAGGTAGACAACTCGGTCTACTTTGAGCAATGGAGATATGATGGACAAAACAATTAACAAAGCGGTTATTGCAGGTGGATTTGCAGCGCTGGCTATTTTTGTACTTGCTTACTTACAGCAACGAGGGGATTTTGGCATATGGTTAATGGCTCCATTTGGAGCGACTGCCGTTTTAGTCTTTGGTGTACCTACAAGTCCACTTGCGCGGGCCAGAAATGTGATTGGTGGTCACCTTATAACGGCGTTTATAGGAGTCTTATTTGTAAATTTTGTTGGTGTCAGTCCTTTTGAGATTGCTATTGCCAGTGGGTTGGCTATTTCATTAATGATGCTAACACGCACAGTGCATCCTGCCGCTGGGGCAAATCCTATTTTAATAATGCAATCGTTGCAAAGCTGGGATTTTTTAGTAATGCCCGTATTAACAGGTACCGTATTTATTGTGCTTTGTGGTTTTGTTTCACAATACTTGATAAATATCTCGATAACTGGGCATAAAAAAACCGCTAATTAGTAGCGGTTTTTTCCCAATGTGTAATTAGTTACACAACACCACGAGGTAAACGACAATCGTGGTCTTTTTCAGCTAGGTTAACAATCCACAGCTCTTCAGCTTTGAAACCATCATCATTCGCTTTCACTACGGTGAATGGTGACTTTTTAACTGACTTAGCTGGCGCAGCGGTTTTAGTTTTGGTTTTTTTTGCCGGTGCTTTTGGTGCTTCTTCTGCTTTAGGCTCAGCTGTTTTACCAGAAGTGAGCTCTTCAGTCAGCGCTGCAACATCAGCAAGGCGCAAATTTTTGCCACCGTCGATGCTATACCAACCAGGTTTTGTTGTGATTTCAGGTTTTTTACCATTCGCTGCTTCATAAGCTGCTTCGAAGGCATTTAACACTTCTGTTTTGTCTAGTTTGCTCATCAGAGACCCTATACGTTGTAAACACAGATTAAGAATATATATTTATACCTATTTTCAGCTTACTTTTCAATTTTTTGCGATTTTCCTTCCATTTTTGACTTATAAACGCCAAAATTTGCACAAATTTAAGGGGTAGAGGACGATTTCTATATGCAACGTAAACAATTTACTCAGTTATTAAACGACATTCTAAAACCCGACTCAATCGCAGATTTTTGCCCGAATGGGCTTCAGGTTGAAGGTGCAAACGAGGTAAAAAAAATAGTGACAGGGGTCACGGCAAGCCAAGCATTGATTGATGCGGCTATTGATCACGGCGCGGATACTATTTTGGTTCACCATGGATATTTTTGGAAAGGTGAGTCTCAGCCAATCACAGGTATGAAAAAACGGCGTGTAGCGGCGTTACTTGCTCATGATATCAACTTATTTGCTTATCATCTGCCATTAGATGTTCATCCCGTCATTGGCAACAATGCGCAACTTGCACACTTATTAGATATTGAACTTAGCGCGGGGCTTGAAGCGGGACCAAACAGCGTCGCAGTAAAAGGATTTTTAAAAACACCTTTAACGGGCAAAGAGTTTGCAGACAAAATTAGCACAGTGCTACACCGTGAATCTTTAACGAGCTTAGTGCGCGATGACAAGATTGAAACCATTGCTTGGTGTACAGGGGGCGGGCAAGGTTATATTGACTTAGCTGCTGCTCAAGGTATTGATGCCTATTTGACAGGTGAAGCATCTGAGCAAACTATTCATAGCTCGCGAGAGCAAGGAATTGATTTTTTCGCTGCAGGTCACCATGCTACTGAGCGATACGGAATAAAAGCACTTGGCGAGCTTTTAGCTGAGCAGCATGGTTTTGATGTTACTTTTATAGATATTGATAACCCTGTTTAATCTAACAGGGTTAAGTGATTACAACGCCTCTGGATCAATCCAGCGGCGTAATTTAATCCACAGACTGCCTACCTTTTCGTGGCTCACTCGTGTAACTGCAACGAGTACATCGGCACTGGGGATAAATTGTTTGTACATGGGAAATTGGCTGTAATCTTTATAATCTGTTGCTGCGGGTATTACCTCGATTCCTTGCGCGTTGAAGAGATCTTTTGCGCGCGGCATATGGCTTGCAGATGTGACTAAAGCACTCTTTTTGTCGACCAAATATATCGCCAGTCTTTTCGCTTCTTCTGCGGTGTCCATCGCAAGCGGGTTTTGTTTGATCCTTGATGCTGCGATACCTAATGTCTTGGCTGTTTCAAACATCAATTGGCTGTTTGTGGTATTGGCAAAGCCACCACCAGAGACAAATAAAATAGCATCCGGGTATTGATGCGCAAGTTTTACACCCTCTAATAAGCGGCTTATAGCACAATCGCCCAGTTGGTTATTAGCAACAAGTTGTGGATGCGGCATGATGGTACAACCTAAAACAACAATGTTATCAATCTGGGAGTGTTGGCGTTTATTAAATTGCCATTGTGGGTTATTACTTGAAGCAATCAGCGTTTGACCAACATAAGGGGTGCTTACAATTAGTAGGCTTAATACACTGATAAACCCTAAATAGAGCGCTTTTCGTCGCTGTGTTATCGCTAGAAATACCATTAGTAATGTTATTATGCCAAGCAACGGGAGTGGCATTAACAATGAGCCAATTATCTTCTTAATTTCAAACATAGTAAATACAAGTGATTGTAAGATATAACGATGTTAGATAGTTTATCTGTGTTTAGCGACCATTATTTAGTTTGCAAGTATTCAAAAAATGACGATATACAGGATTATCTTTCATATTTTTTTTCATTGCTAAGTACATAGGACGTGTAAGACCTAGAGCACCTAATGGAATTGATTTTATCAAGCCTTGGCTTTCATAAGGTGTAACTAACCAGTCTGGTAGCGCAGCAACCCCCATTCCAGCACTAACAAGCTGAAAAATTAATAAGCCTTGGTCAACGGTTTTAAGTGTGCCGTCAAAGCGTGCATTTTGTATAAAATGCTTAAAAATGTCCTGACGTTCACGTGGAATAGGGTATGAAATGATTGTTTCGTTTTTCAGATCCAGGGCGGTCACATAGGCTTTTTTTGCAAGCTCATGATCAGGTGCCACGATTAATTTTAATTTAAAGTCGAATAGATGTGCATATTCGAGCTGATCTGGTTCACGAATATCTGATGTAAGCACAAGATCGAGTTCGTCATTCATTAAATCAGGAATAGCATCGTAGCTAAAACCGCGTTCATAATCGACTTTAATGTCTGGCCAAAAATTATTAAATTCTTTAATTGTCGGCAACAGCCAATGGAAACAGGCGTGACACTCAACACTTAATCTCAAGTTTGATATTGGTTGATTAAGACTCTCTTTTAATCGACATTTTGTGGCTTCTACCCGAGGAAGCACCTCGTTGGCTAATTCAAGTAAGAGCATGCCCTGCGGTGTGAAACGAACCGGTTGTGTTTTCCGTTCGAATAACTGGCAGTCGAGTTTATTTTCGAGATCTTTAATCTGATGTGATAACGCTGATTGCGTTAAGAAGAGTTCTCGGGCTGTATTAACTAAAGAACCGGTCTCTTTAAGTGTCGCAATTGTTTTAAGGTGCTTTATATCAATCATCTTTAAAAAATCTCATGAAAAATGTGAGTCAAACTCAGATTACAAACATACTACGCTTTCGTTTATATTTTTTCAACGTCTAGACGTCTAAAATAGCGTTGTTTTTTACTGCATGTTTACAATAACCTTTCTAAACAATAAATGACAGCGTTGTCAGTTTGTTTTTTTACACTTGCTGCGATATTTCCATGAATTTACCTCAAGTTTATAAGTGGCGAATTTAGCAGTCATAGGAAAAGCGACAAAAAAGAGAAAACTCAATAAAGGTATCCCCAGTGCCGCCAGTGCCAAATTTAGCTTTTGAAGCCTAAAAATGTGAACTAGGCATAAGGTGTACTCAGGTATAAAGGTAAACTTAAGGTATAGAGTGAGAAAGATTAATGTGCTGTGTAGAGGGGAGTGGCATGTATATATTGCTCAATAGAGGGCTCTTTGTTCAGTGTTAGCAAGTTATATTAACACCGATATAAAAAAGTATACGTTGAGTCATCCCGTTGCTAGCAAGGCGTTTAATTTATACCAATCCGCAAAAATACTTAATCATTTTGAGTGATCAAACCAGTCGCTACCTGCGTTAAAAATTTCTGATTTAAAACAACTAAATAACTAAATTTTTGCCTTGTTATCAACGCGGTTTTATTGCCTCAAAATAGACCACTTAATTAAGCGGAATGGTATTAGTGGCAATAAATGTGAGGTAAGAAAACCGCGTCGGTAGCAAGCACATTGTGTTATGTAGCTGTGTTATTTGTGTTTGGTAATCGCCTTTGCATTGCTGTAACTCCTGCACCTATGGAGGCGTTAATCAGACATCCTTAACGCTGTGTATGTCAGGTTTAATGCCTGAAAATGATTGCGTATGGTTGCTAAAGGTTATTACAGCAAGCTTATCAATAAACAAATCCGTCTTTTTACAGTAAGGTCGTTTTTTTCATGGCTTATAAAGGCGAGTATGCTTTTTATAAGCCATGTAAAATAACGTTTTTAGCATCCTTTGCCGGCATTGGCCTTGCTTTTAAAAAGCCTTGACCAAATTTACACGGTGTTTGTTTTAAGATGGCTAGCTGTTGCTCAGTTTCAATTCCTTCTGCAACCACATCAAGCTGTAATGATTGTGCTAAAGATAATATGGCATCTATTAATGGGTTATGTGATTTTGTAATATGATCAATAAAGCTCTTATCAATTTTTAAGATATGAATCGGTAATTGGTGTAAATAGCCTAGGGCAGAGTAACCTGTCCCAAAGTCATCTAAGCAAAGTTTTACTTCAAGGGGCGCTAACCCTTTTATTATTTTAGTTGCGAGTTCTAAATTACCTATTAGCCCTGATTCTGTAATTTCTAGACAGAGTGACCCTAACGGAAGTTGATACTTTTTATATAAAGCATGCATTTGGGCTACAAAATCAAGACTCGCAAAGTGCCTAGACGAGACATTAACAGTGACTCTGGTAAAGGGAAGTCCGTGTTGATACCAATGTGAAATTTGCTGAGCTGCTAAGTCGAGTAAATGCAGGTCTAAGTTGATGATTTGCCCTGTATCTTCTGCAACGGGGATAAAATCATTCGGTGCTACAAACCCTTTGGTTGGATGGTGCCAGCGTACCAGTGCTTCGAAGCCAATGACCTGTGCCTCTTGAATTGTAAAAATTGGTTGATAATACAGTTCAAATTCATTGTGTTCGATGCCATGCTGTAAATCATTTTCGATATCGGCATGGGTTTTTAGCTTTTTACGCATTGTGTTATTAAAAAACTTTACGTGTCCACGCCCTGAAGATTTAGCTTCGTACATGGCTGCATCAGCATGTTGCAATAATTTGTAAGCTTTGTCGTTTTCACTTTCACAAAATGCAACGCCAATACTGGTAGAAGCCTGTAATAAGTGGCCGTCAATATTGAGGGGATCAGCTAGTGCAGTTTGAATTCGCTCTAGGGCATCATTTATTTGCTGCTTATCGGTTATATTCTCCATAAAAATCGCAAATTCGTCTCCCCCTAAGCGGGCAAAAGTATCTGTGTTACGAATGGCGCCTTGAATTAATTCACAAATTCTCACTAAAAAATGGTCACCCACTTCATGACCTAATGAGTCATTAATACTTTTAAACCGATCAAAATCTAAGTACAACAACGCATGTTGGGTCTCTTTATTCGCACGTGCTAAACGCAATATGCCGTGTTTTATGCGTTCAATTAATAATGAACGGTTTGCTAACCCTGTTAGTTCATCATGTAATGCACGGTGCTCTAATTCTTGACGTGATAATTGACGGTCAATAGCCATGCTAATTTGGCGACTTACATAGGTAAGAAGCGCGCGATCATGCTCACTGTAGTGATAACGATCACTGTAGCTTTGCACCGCAATGACCCCGCTAATTCTGTCATTTACTTTAAAGGGAACACCTAACCATGATTCTGCTTGGCGACCCACCATTTTAAAATGGCCTGCATCAATATGTTGCTGGAATTCTTCCTTATTGAATAATAGAGATTGCTCTGTTGTGAGCAGATAATAGGAAGCCGTGTCTTTTAATAGATCCTTAGAGATTTTTTTGTGTGCGTTAGAGCGCACTCCTTCTTCGATAATATAAACGATATCGAGCACATCACATTTTTTGTCATAAAGCCCGATGAAAAAGTTATCAGCCCTGAGTAGCGTGGTAATAATGGCATGAAGTGACTCAAAAAAGCTGTCGAGTTCGCTAGATTGATAGGTAAGATTGGCTATCTGTAGCATACAATTTTCAAGTTTTTGCGCATCGTTTAACTGATTAACAGTTTGCTTTAAGTTTTTAACGGTTCTGACTTGGTCGATTTTTGCACTGAGTAAATGGGCAACCGTTGATAAAATCTCAAGGTGAGCATCATTATAGTAATGTTTTTGCGGATGCTCGCAGTCAATGACCCCTAAGATTTTTTCTTTATAAACCAGCGGCACACATAATTCAGACAGGGCGGGGCGCGCATCTGCGATATAACGTTTTTCGTGTCTTACATCGCCTATCATTAAAGGTTTGCCAGTGGATGCAACATACCCGGTTATACCCTGATCAAAACTAATTTCTGTGCGGTCAATGTAATAAGAGTTATCACCGCTATTTGTTTTACCCATCGAAGCAACTTCTTTGAGGGTACGTGCTTCATCATCTGCTAAGTAAATGACACACTCAATGAACCCGAGTCTGTTTACAACATGTGATGTGACGTACTCAAGTAGCTCTTCTATGGTGTCTAACTGCATCAACGATGATGAAAACTGATTAATGATATGCAACTGATCTGTTTTGACTTCAAGTGCACTCGCGGTATCTAAATGTTTAGGCATAATAAAGAAAAATGAGCCAAATAATCTGTTAATTAATTACGTTAACCTACTATCAATATATCCACAAAGTTATTTTCAAAAAAAACTGAAACTGGTGTAAACTACGCACCTGAATATAAACGAAAGTAAGTCAATTAGTGATTTAACCTCGTTTAAGCTATCCCTCTAACTCTTAGCCGTGGAAACCAGCAATGTCAGATTTAAATACGATTCAAACCCTCACCATTACACGACCAGACGATTGGCATATTCATTTACGCGACGGTGATCAATTGGTCGATACTGTCCGTGATGCAAGCCGCTACATGGGTCGTGCGATTATTATGCCTAATCTTGTTCCACCGGCTACCTGTACCGATAGTGCATTGGCGTATTATGAGCGTATTAAAGCGGCTGGCCCACAGGGTGATTTTGAACCACTAATGGTGCTTTATCTCACTGATAAAACGAGCCCAGAAGAGATAAAAAAAGCAAAAGCAACAGGAAAAATTGTTGCTGCAAAGCTTTACCCTGCAGGTGCGACAACAAACTCTGACTCGGGTGTTACATCAATTAAGAATATTTACCCAGTTCTAGAAGCGATGCATGACGTCGGTATGTTATTACTTGTTCATGGTGAAGTGACAGATTCATCGATAGATATATTTGACCGTGAAAAAGTGTTTTTAGAAACCATTCTTGCCGATGTTGTGAATGATTTCCCAAGCTTGAAAATTGTCCTTGAGCATATCACCACAAAAGATGCGGTAGAGTTTGTTAATAGCGCACCAGATAATGTTGCTGCAACAATTACAGCTCATCACCTTTTATACAATCGTAACCATATGTTGGCAGGCGGCATTCGTCCACATTATTACTGTTTACCTATACTGAAGCGCAATATCCATCAGCAAGCGCTGATTGCGGCGGCGACAAGTGGCAGTAAAAAGTTTTTCTTGGGAACCGACTCTGCACCGCATTATAAAGATAAGAAAGAGGCTGCTTGCGGTTGTGCGGGTGCTTATACCGCACATGCAGCGATTGAACTCTATGCAGAAGCGTTTGAGGAAGCGGGGGCTTTAGATAAGCTAGAAGGCTTTGCGAGTCATTATGGCCCTGACTTTTACGGTTTGCCGCGCAATTGCGATACCATCACGTTAGTGAAAGAAAGTTGGACAGTGCCTGCTACTTATAAATTAGGCGATTCGCAGGTAGTGCCTATTAAGGCCGAAGCGCAAATGGACTGGCAAGTAAAGTAAGATAAAATAAAGAAATAAAAGCCCATCAAAGTTGATGGGCTTTTTTCATTGTAATTTAATTGTTTAGAAATACGCCTGTCATATTTTTAAAACTGAAGGTTGACCTTAAAATAATTTTCGATTAATAGAGCTAAAAGACATTTATTGTGTTAGTCTTAAGTTGCTTTGAGTTTTTGCGTATTGAATTTACGGATAATGTGCGGCTTGTACGGTTACCGGTTGGTTATTAGTTCTTCCTGTACTTTACCCCAAGTTTATTGGGCATTCACTCAGGGAGGATAGAGCCATTATGGCTGAATTTTAATAATTGACTTACAGGAAAATTTGGTATGTCAAACACGGTTACTGGTAAAGTTAAGTTCTTCAACGAAGCTAAAGGCTTTGGTTTTATTGAACAAGAAAATGGTCCTGACGTATTCGTACATTTCAGTGCTATCACAGGTACAGGCTTCCGCACTCTTAGCGAAGGCCAACAAGTATCTTTCGGCATCAAACAAGGTCAAAAAGGCCCTGAAGCTGAGAACGTAGAAGTAGCATAATTTTTTATGTGAAACTTAGTACATTTTGGTGAAACAGTTTCTGTTTCACCAAAATTCATTCTTAATTAACACACTTCCTCTGCATAATTTAATCAATTACTTCTCATGTACCGAAATTATATTCCTCCAAAGGCATTAATTTAGGTTTTTTATATCAGCCATTCGGCTATAAGTTAAATAACTATTCCTTAAAAGCTACTCTCCATAACTAAAGTATTATATGCTTTGCGCAGGATCTATTTAATGTGACATTGATAGTTGTGTAATTTGGTAGTTTTTATCACTCAAGTTACGATTTCAAACTGGCGATAATAAGTTTGAAGATATTTTCAACAATCTGAAAATTTCCCGCTAAACTTAGTACAACTCGAACGTAGAAAAAATACTGAGTAATTCATACTTGTTTGATAAAATATAATGAAGGTTTGCTAATTGATGAGCATAGGAAACAATATTCTGCTGGTAGACGATCACCCGATGGTGGCAACAGCAATTAAAATGGTGCTAGCGAAGTCAACTCTCGTAAACGAAGTTCAAGCTGTTGCAAGTCAAAAGGAGGCGCTGCAGTTTTTAAAGAATAATAATGTTGCGCTAGCGATTCTAGATATTGAACTAGAAGACTCCGACGGCTTTAGTTTATACAAGCGAGCTGTCAGTGGCGGTTTTACTGGGAAAGTGTTGTTTTTGTCAGCTAAGCAAGACAAACACATTATTCGTACCGCTGCTAAATTAGGTGCACAAGGCTTCGTTAATAAAGCAGAAAGTTTAGAAGACATTTCGTCAGCTGTTGAAATGATTTTGCGAGGTTACACGTTTTTTCCACAAGACCACTTAGTGGCCTGTGAAAAAGACATTGATGAGCTGCTTACTGAGCGTGAACTTGCGGTAATGAATTATTTATTGCAAGGGCTATCCAATAAAGATATCGGTGAGAAGCTATTTATTAGCAATAAAACAGTGAGCACCTATAAAGCAAAGATTTTTGAAAAGCTTGAGGTAGACTCAATAATATCGTTGGCAAAGCTTGTAAAAGATCGCGCGGTATTCTAACCAATTTCTTGATGACACATAACACGCTCACTGTATTCATCCTTCCAGTCGGAAGGGTGAATTGCCTGCTTATTGAACATTAATCTCTTTTTAATGCATAAAAATTCTTCAAAACCGTTTTGTTCGAAAAAAAAGAGATTTTTTTTTTCACTTATCTTTACCTATTTAAACTTTTATTAAATGTTACATTTATGTTTAAGTTTGAATCTAATCTGAACGGAATGATTGCCAATCAAGGGTTATAGAACCTTAACGCGAACACCTCTGTTATATTTTTGTTAATTCATTGTTTTGGCTATTTTCATAGCAACGACGAGTGACCAAATTTTTCCGATGAAACCCGAACATCAAGTTGACAGACTCTAATGCATTTAGCATTATTGGAGGGTTGATATCTATTAAAAGATATCAGGGTTGTCCTCTTCGGAGGATAATTAAATTATAAAAGTAACATTACTTAATTGGTTGGGAACTATGTCTGTTAAAATCAGAAAGAGTCTTGTAGCATCTGCGTTGGTTGGCGCTTTTGCATTTGCAAGCAGCAATGTGATTGCAGATCCTTTGAAAGATGTGCAAGATGCAGGTCAACAAATTCAAAAGGCTGCTGTTAAGTCTCAAACTAAAATTGACAATGTATATGGTCAAACTCAAGAGCTAATCGCTGAGTACCGTAGCGTTGTTGATGAAACTGAGCTAATGAAGGTTTATAACGATCACGTAGCACGTTTGGTCGCTGACCAAAACGCTTCTATCGAATCGTTTGACCGTCAAATCGCAACAATCGATAACACGAAACAAAACGTTGTGCCTTTGATGTATCGCATGATCGATACGCTTGAGCAATTCATCAAAGCGGACGTTCCGTTTAATCTTGAAAACCGTCTAGCACGTGTTGAAAGACTTCGTGACATCATGGCGTCAGCATCAGTTACTACATCTGAAAAATTCCGCCAAGTTCTTGAAGCTTACACTGTTGAAACTGCGTACAGCTCAGCTGTAACTGCTGCTCAAGGTACTCTTGAGATCGATGGTAAGAGCATCAACGTTGACTTCGGTCGTTTAGGTCGTATTACTTACGTAGCTCAGTCTTTTGACCTTAAGCATGCGTGGGTATGGGATAACAACACTAAACAGTGGAAAGAATTAGGTGAAGAATACCTAAAACCTGTTAAAGAAGTTATTCGTATGGCGCGTAAACAAGCGACATTAGAACTTGTTAAACTACCAATCTTTGGCGCGGAGTAATCAATAATGAAGAAACTATTTAAAGGTTTTGCTGTTGCAGCAGTACTATCTGTTTCTGCAGGTACCGCGCTTAATGCACATGCAAACACTGATGCTTTAGACAAAATTCTTGAGCAAGTTAAGCAAGAACGTATCTCTGAAGGTAAATTAAATAAGCAACGTGAACAAGAGTTCCTTTCAGCTCGCGCTGACAAGCAAGCGTTACTTAACAAAGCGAAAAGTGACCTAGCTGCTGAAAAAGCGCGTGGTGACCGTTTAGCTAAAGAATATGCTCAAAACGAAAATACTTTAGCTGAGAAAGAGCAAGCTCTTTTAAATGCACAAGGTACGTTAGGTGAGATGTTCGGTGTTGTACGTCGTGCAGCAGCTGATGCAATCGGTTCAATCGAAGCATCACTTGTTTCTGCTGAAAAGCCAGGACGTGCTGAAGTACTTCGCTCATTAGCTGCAGCGAAAGAACTTCCAACAGTTCGTGAATTAGAAGAGCTTTGGATTTCACTTCAAACTGAAATGACTGAGTCTGCAAAAGTTTCAACATTTGAAACTGAAGTTGCTGGTCTTGACGGTTCATCTTCTGTGAAAAAAGTAACGCGTATCGGTAACTTTAACTTAGTAACTGATGATGGTTATTTAATTTACTCTCCAGAAACGAAAGCAATCCAACCTCTAGGTAAGCAACCTGATAGCTACATCCTAGCGGGTATTAGCGATTTAGAAAATACATCTGCTGACAACTATGCTGGCGTATACATCGACCCGACTCGTGGCGCGATCTTACGTATCAATACACGCAGAAGAAATCGTTAATGGAATACTATGAGCAAGGTGCTGAAGTTGGTTATATCATCACAGTATTATTACTTGTTGGTCTACTAATCTTCGTAGTACGTTTCGTTGATCTTGCGCTTACTAGCACTAAGATTAAGAGCCAGCTTAAAAACCTTTCTACTCCGAATACAAACAACCCACTGGGTCGTATTCTTAAGGTTTATGCTGACAACAAGAATCAAGACGTTGAAAACCTTGAGCTTAAACTTGACGAAGCTATCCTACGTGAAACGCCTCGCATCGAAGCTGGTATCAACATCATCAAAATCTTGGCAGCAATCGCACCATTACTTGGTCTACTAGGTACGGTAATCGGTATGATTCTTACGTTCCAAACAATCACATTGTTCGGTACGGGCGATCCGAAGATCATGGCTGGTAATATCTCTCTAGCACTTGTAACTACAGCGTTAGGTCTAATTGCAGCTCTACCACTTATCCTACTTCACTCAATTGTTGCTGGTCGTAGTAAGTCGGTTTTACATGTCCTTGATGAGCAAAGCGCTGGTATCATCGCAGCTCACGCGGAGAAGGAGAAAGCCTAATGCTAGTCCTGATGGAGATCTGGGAATCTATCAGGGATTTTGTTGGCACAGGCGGCCAGGTTTTATACGTGGTCGCGATAGCACTCTTTCTTATGTGGGTTTTAATGATTGAGCGCTATTGGTTCCTACTAGCTGAGTTTCCTCGTATGACGAAGGATATTGTAGCTCAGTGGGATGCCCGCCAAGACACTACGTCTTGGTACGCACACAGAATCCGTGAAGCATGGATTTCTGAAGCGTCTGAAAAATTAGATCAGCGTATGTTGTTGATTAAGACATTGGTAGCTATTTGTCCTTTAATCGGTTTATTAGGTACTGTAACGGGTATGATCGCGGTTTTTGAAACCATGGCTACTCAAGGTACTGGTAACGCACGTTTAATGGCATCAGGTATTTCAATGGCAACAATCCCAACAATGGCTGGAATGGTTGCGGCACTATCTGGAGTATTCTTCAGCTCACGCCTTGAAGCGAGAGCAAGAATGGCGAAAGCTAAACTTGTAGATAGCATGCCTCATCACTAGAGAGAGAATTAAATATGGCACGTAAACAACGTTTTCGTGAAGAAGAAGAAGCAGCGGTTGACATGACGCCAATGCTTGACATCGTATTTATCATGCTTATTTTCTTTATCGTAACTACATCGTTCGTTAAAGAGGCTGGTATCGAAGTCAATAAACCTAAGGCAGCCCAAGCTACGAAGCAAAAAAATGCAAATATTTTTGTTGCTATTCGTGCTGACGGTGCGATCTGGATTGATAAACAACAAGTAGACGTTGAACGTGTTTCAGCTAAACTTGAAAGTTTATTAGCAGAACAACCTACTGAAGTTGTAATTTTGCAAGCTGATAAAGAAGCAAAACACGGCGTAGTAGTTAAAGTTATGGACCAGATCAAAGCGACGGGTGATAACCTTAAAATTTCAATAGCTGGAGATCAGTAATGATTCGTTTTCTGTTTTCACTGATTGCAGGTGGGGCAGTTACTTTCGGCTTGTTCTACTTCATGGCGTACCTCATCTCCGGTGGAGCTGATCGTGCGACTGAACAAAAAGAACAGATTGTAGTCGAAATTATGACGAATCCGCCTGAATCTAAGGTGCAGGAGAGGAAGCGTGTTCCGCCTCCGCCTCCGCCACCGCCAAAGCAGCCGCCTAAGCCGCAGCCGCCTCAGCCGGAAAACAGCAACCCTAACACTGGTGGTTTGTCATTTAATATGCCAAGCATCGATGTGGGTGGCACAGCTGGAGGCCTAAGTGGTCCAGGTGCATTTGGACGTGATGGTGATGCGACACCTATCGTTCGTATTGAACCAAAATACCCTACGCAAGCAGCGCGTGACGGTAAAGAAGGTTGGGTTCAACTTTCATTTACTATCAATGAAGTAGGTGGTGTAGAAGATGTTGAAGTGATCGACGCTGATCCAAAACGTATCTTTGACCGCGAAGCTAAACGTGCACTTCGTAAGTGGAAATACCGTCCGAAAATCATCGATGGTAAACCACAAAAACAATTTGGTCTTCAAGTACAACTAGACTTTAAACTTAACCAAGGCAACTAAGGAGGCGAGTAATGAGAAATTTATCTAAAGTAACAGCACTTGCGCTTCTTATGACTCTTTCAGGTGTGGTTTTCACTGCACCTGCTTTAGCAGCGCCAGATTACGCGAAGATTGAAGCGCGTAAAAAAGCAAAAACTAAAGTAATGGGTGAGCGCGTTGGTAAGAAAGTTATTAAAGCATTCGACCTGTACAATGAAGAGAAGCTTGATGAAGCGATTGCATTACTTAAAGAAATTGATCCATCGGATGAGTTTGATAAGGCAACTGTTGATCGCTACCTAGGTCAAATGTACGCTCAAAAAGAGCAGTACAAACTGGCTATTAAGCATGTCGCAGCGGCGGTGAAACCTGATGTATTAAACTTTGCTGATCAAGAGCAAGGCTTAAAACTATTAGGTGACATGTACGCGGGTACTGAGCAATACGCAAAAGCAAAAGACGCGTATTATGCTTGGATGGACTTCACAGGTGAGGAAGACGACAAAGTTTACACTCGTATTGCGCAAGCAAACTATGAGTTAAAACAGTATAAAGACGTTCTTCCTGCAGCAGACAAAGCAATCAAATTGGCTAAAGAACCTGCAAAAGCTTCTTACCAATTAAAGCTAGCTGCCTATTTTGAACTTAAACAGTACAAAAACATGGTAGAAGTAGCGGAAGAGATTGTTCGTGTTTGGCCTGAAGACAAAAAAGCCTGGGTTGGTTTAGGTAAATACTACCTTCAAACTGAAGACTTCAAGAAAGGTCTAGCGACCATGGAAGTTGCCTATAGAAATGGCTATTTTGAAAACGAAGTTGAATACAAAGTACTTTCTAACTTTTACTCGTTAAACGAAATTCCTTACAAAGCAGCTGTTGTGCTTGAAAAGGCAATTAACGACGATAAAGTTAAACGTAACAAGCAAAATATCAGTGCAGTGGCATCTAACTATCACCGCTCAAAAGATATTGAGAAAGCAGCTAAGTACTATGAAGAAGCGGCTAAATTTGATGACGATGCAGAGCTTTATCGCAAAGCAGGTTCATTACTTTTACAATCGCAAAATTATGGTGCAGCCGTTGTTCGTTTGAACAAGGCATTAGAGTTAGGTTCTGATAAAACGGGATCTATCTATACAGACTTAGCTGAAGCTTATTACTACCAAGAAAAGTATAAGCAAGCGTATGCTGCTATTACAAAAGCAATGGATGATCCGCGCACGCGCAAATTTGCGAAGAGCTGGTCGACCTACATCAAAGATAAAGCCGCTCGCAACGGTGTAAAAATCTAATTGATGTTGTTTTAAAATAAAAAGCCCCTCTGGGGCTTTTTTTATGGAATTTTATTATGATAAGACAGATCGTTTTGTTGTTATTAGTCAGTGTCATGTTATCTGCTTGCAGTGAGCAAAGTGATCGCTTTAGCACGTATACCGAAGGACAACAGCAAATTGGCAATATAAATAATCTTTTATCAACCCAGCTAGATAATGGTGGCAAAACATATTGGCCATTTTCTGAAGCGTACTTACAGGCTCGTCATCTTGCTTACCAAGGCTTAGCAAATGTTGAGTTGAGTGATTCACAGCAAGCGCAGTTAAATTATTTAATTATTGCGCAGCGATATCCAGAACGATTTTTTGTATGGCCCGTACAGCGTGATGTGATAAGTAATGCTATAAAGCAAGATGATTACACACCGGAAGCGCTCGGCAAGTGGATAGAGCGAGTAGAAACAAAACTCATAGAGGCTGAGCAAAGTAATTTAAGGCTTAATAAGCTTGAGCTAAAGTTGTTACGCAGTATGGTGATATCTCACCTCGATAATAATAATGAAAATGTCGTGATGGCACTAACGAAGCTTAATCAATATTTAGCGCAATACAAGCCTCGAACAAAACTGGGGTTAGTTGGGCTTGCGAATGGTAAGGATTGGTATCAAAGTAAACTTAATTATTTTGCCAATACAACAAAGCCACCCTTGTCTTGGTTAAGTGAGATTCAGCACTTACTAAAAGAAAAGCCCACAGTCGATTTGTCATTACCTGTTTTTTCATCACATAACAAGCCACTCGTGTTGCAGTATTTAGAGGACGGCGATTTACATGCTGGGCTTGACTGGCAATTAGATTTCATTGATGTCAAACAAAGTAAACGTCAATTGAATCAAAATGAACAATACTTTTGGTCTGTAATGATGGAAACCGATTTAGGGATTCATTATCACACTTGGAATGAGCAACAAGCACGTGTAAATTTAATGAAGCGTTTAAGTGTTAATCAGCAGCAGGCTGATTGGCTAATCGAAGATATTGTACTTTATCCTGCAATGAGCTTTATTTTTGCGCGTTAACTAGGTTATCTATTCAACACTGCGCTTTAAGGAGCGCAGTGTCGGCAGCGTTGGCTTGCAGGGTCTGCAATTAAACGCTCATTATCAATTTTTTCCTCACAGTCACAGCAATACCCATATTGACCAATATCAATTTGGCACAGTGCTGCTTCGAGTTTTTCTAACCGAGATATCAATATTTGAAATTCGGGTCCGAGATTATTCGCTGTCATTTCTAACCAAACAGAAGGCGGGTTATCCTTAAGTTGCGAGAGTAGTTGCTGATGGTGACCTTGATTAGAACTAGCCAACATATCAAGTAAACGTTGTCTAACCTGCGCCAGTTCCGCAGATAGCTTTGTTTGGATTTCAGTATTGTTCATCGCGTTTGTTCCAAGTGGGCAATACTTTAATTATCCAACAAAAGCGATCCATTAGTTATGATTTGCATCAAAACTAGGCGCTTTGGCATACTTTATTAGTACATTTGCAACGTCATCTTTCGCTTTTAAACGTCTAATTTCATCAAAAAGTGTATGTGCTTGTGGGTATTGGCGTTTCAGATAACCAAGCCACTGCTTGGTGCGAGAAGCAAAATATTTTTCACACTTACTCTCGTCTTGGTGCATTGATGAGTGAATAATGTGGTAAATAACATGTTCCCATTGCAGTGGAGTATATGTTTCATTGTTTACATGCGCTTTAATTTGAATTGCGAGATCTGGCATTGCCAAGGCGCCTCTGCCAAGCATTAAGTTTTGACATTGACTACGAATTTGGCACAGCATTGCGTCTTCGACTTGCCATATTTCACCATTAGCCACTACAGCAATATCTTTATTTTTAATTAATGGCGGGATTTTTTCCCAGTATGCAGGAGGGTTGTAGCCATCACGTTTTGTTCTTGCATGGATAGCGAGGCTAGATGCACCCGCGCTGACTACCGCGTCAACGATTTCTTGGCTATTACTATCATCATCAAAACCCAGTCTAATTTTAGCGCTTACTTGATGTTTGCTATCTACAGCATCGCGAACCGTTTTAATGATGTCGTACATATGCTCCGGATCTTTCAATAGTACTGCGCCGCCTTTACTTTTATTGACCGTTTTTGCGGGGCAACCAAAATTTAGGTCAATACCGTGTGAGCCTAAGCTAATCGCCTTTACAGCATTTTCAGCTAATGCATCTGCAACTTGGCCAAGTAGCTGAATTCTCACTGGTGTTCCAGCACGGGTGTAGCCATCTGTTTTTAATTCAGGGCAGTAGCGATGAAATACACGTTCTGGAAGTGTTGCATCAACAACACGCACAAATTCAGTCACGCATAAATCAAACCCACCTATGTCAGTAAGAAGCTGTCTCATTTTAAAATCGACAACGCCTTCCATTGGTGCTAAAACTAGTTGCATAATACCATTAAACTTAATGAAAAATTGGACGCGTATTTTACCTGCAATTAGCAACTTGATAAATCGTAATTTGCTTTGTAGGGCGATTTACTAAAATAATTGCATAAATATGAAATTAATTTTTAATCGTCGGGTCTTGTTTAATATACCTTATAAAAAAGAGAGTCATCGTATGAACACAGTTAAGAAAAACTCAATTGCATTAACATTAGGCGCCGTTGTTGTGGGTGCATCAAGCTTTGTAGCCACAGATGTAAATGCAAACCCATTTGAGTTCCAACAAATGCAAGCGGGTTACCAGCTTGATGCTGCTGAAGGCAAATGTGGCGAAGGTAAATGCGGTGCCGAGAAAAAGGCAGAAAAAGAAGGCAAATGCGGCGAAGGTAAATGCGGTGCCGAGAAAAAGGCTGAAAAAGAAGGTAAGTGCGGCGAAGGTAAATGCGGCGCTGACAAAAAAGCAGCCAAAGAAGGTAAGTGTGGCGAAGGTAAGTGCGGCGCTGACAAAATGGCATCTAAAAAAGCAGCCAAAGAAGGCAAGTGCGGTGAAGGAAAATGCGGCGCTGACAAAATGGCATCTAAAAAAGCAGCCAAAGAAGGCAAGTGCGGTGAAGGAAAATGCGGCGCTGACAAAATGACATCTAAAAAAGCAGCCAAAGAAGGCAAGTGTGGCGAAGGTAAATGTGGCGCTGACAAAAAGGAATCTAAAAAAGCTGCTAAAGAAGGTAAATGTGGTGAAGGTAAGTGTGGTTCAAACCACTAAGCTTTTACTTAGCGAGTAAAAGGGCCATTTAGGCCCTTTTTAGTAGGAGATGATATGTCATTTGAATCGACCTTGGATTTTGGCCAAATTGGTTTAGGACTTCGACGTGAAATGCTTGATGATATGCTCGCAGATGTCCCAAAGCCAATTGATTTCTTAGAAGTGGCACCAGAAAACTGGTTGAAGCTAGGCGGTCGTTTTGCTAAACAGTTTAAGCAACTTACAGAGCAACATGCATTTATTTGTCATGGTTTATCGTTATCAATCGGCTCACCCGCCGCGCTGGATGTCGAGTTTGTAAAATCATTAAAAGCCTTTTTTAAAGAGCATAACATACGCTTGTTTAGTGAACATTTAAGCTATTGTTCGGGAGAGGGTCATATGTATGATTTAATGCCAATTCCTTTTACTGAAGAAGCTATTAAACATGTTGTTTCACGTATTAAACAGGTTCAAGATATTTTAGAGCAGACTATCGCTATCGAAAATGTGTCGTACTATGCGGCTCCAGGCCAAGAAATGACGGAGCTTGAATTCACAAAAGCGATACTTGAAGAAGCCGATTGCCAGCTCTTACTCGATGTTAATAATATCTATGTAAACTCAATAAATCATGGCTACGATGCAACGCATTTTTTAATGGGCTTGCCTAGCCATCGAATAGCGTATGGACATGTTGCTGGGCATTATACTGAAGCTGAGGATTTATTAGTCGACACGCATGGCTCACCCGTTATAGACCCTGTTTGGCAGCTGCTAGAAAAGGCGTATGATGTGCACGGTGTGTTTCCAACACTGCTTGAGCGTGACTTTAATATACCGCCAATGAATGAGCTTCTTGCTGAGCTGGCAATTATTAATAACTTACAACGAGCAGCTTTAAAAACAAATCAACCAACGGTGAAACAAAGTGCCTAGTCATTTTATTGAAGTCCAACAGCAATTTATGGCGCATATCCGTGATCCTGCTCACAACGCAAAACCAGCTGATGTTGAAGAGCGACGAATGGCGATTTATCGTGACTTATTTTTCAATAATGTTGATGGTTTTGTAAGTTCAGCATTTCCTGTTTTAAAAAGTTTTTATAAAGAAGATGATTGGCAACAAAGAGTGCGGCAGTTTTTTAGTAAACATGATTGCAGTTCCCCGTTTTTTTTAGACATTGCAGGAGAGTTTTTACAGTTTCTTGCTGGCAGCTACACAAAGCAAAAAAACGATCCGCCATTTATGCTCGAATTAGCCCATTATGAATGGGTTGAACTCGATGTATCGGTGTCACATCAAGGTAGTCATGAAATAAATTTAGAAGCTAACCAAGTTGCGCGTGCAGGTTTATATTTAACCAGTTTGGCTCGTAATTTAAGTTATCTTTACCCAGTACATACAATCAGTCAGGATCATCAACCTACAGTGCCTGCCAGCGAACCCTATTATTTTGTTGTGTATCGCGATAACAACGATGAGGTACAATTTCTCTCAACAAATGCAATGACCGCTTTATTGTTAAGTATTATCGAATCACAACCCGGTATTGATTTAGCTGAGGTATGTCAGCAGGTTGCAAAACATGCTCCACAATTTACATTAGAACAGCTGTATCAAGGAGCATTAAGTACACTGAGTTCAATGGCTGAACGAGGCGTCATTGTCACTCAGCGAGCACCTTAAAAAACAGCATAAACGCTTTATTGATGTAAGCACTTCGACTATTATGTGCGCTTTGTTTTATCGTGCTTAATAGAAAGGTAGTAATTATGTCGAATGATAAAGACTTTAAAGATCCGTTCAACGCAACGTATTTTATTGCGTTCCTAGCAGTGTTTGCTGGTATTGGTTGCCTTAACGCTATCCTAGGCTGGATCACCGCTTTATCTTAATATGCGTATGCAAATTTAAGACATCAGGCTGCATTATGCAGCCTTTTTTGTGCTTATTTCAAAACTTGCTACCGACTTTTAAATAAGGCGATGTTATACTCGCAAGCTTTGTTATATTAACTATTGAGCAGTATAAATTATGACTCAAGCAACTTCAGCGCTCATTAAACAGAGCATTGCAACTATCGCTGATTACCCTAAGCCAGGTATTATGTTTCGTGACGTAACAACCTTAATGGCAAACGCAGACGCTTTTAAAGCAACAATTGATAGCTTTATTTCTGCGTACAAAGATCAAGGATTTACTAAAATCATTGGTACAGAATCACGTGGCTTTATTTTTGGTGCACCCCTATCTTATGCGCTGGGTATTCCGTTTATTCCTGTGCGTAAACCAGGCAAGCTTCCGCGTGAAGTCATTTCGCAAAATTACCAATTAGAGTATGGTGAAGATACACTTGAACTTCATACTGATGCTATCGTTGCAGGTGATAAAGTGTTATTAGTAGATGACCTACTCGCGACAGGCGGCACAATTGAAGCAACGGCTAAACTTGTTGCTAAATTAGGTGGTCATGCAACCGATGCTGCTTTCGTTGTTTCATTACCAGAGCTTGGTGGAGAGCAGCGTGTTGCACAAATGGGCATTAAAATTCTAAAGTTGGTTGAATTCGAAGGCGAATAATTAATGAGTTATCAGGTTCTAGCAAGGAAATGGCGACCACAAACCTTTCACGAGTTAGTGGGACAGTCTCATGTTAAGCAAGCGTTAGTGAATGCATTAACACAAAACAGACTTCATCATGCTTATCTCTTTACTGGAACCCGTGGGGTGGGTAAAACAACCATCGCACGTATATTTGCTAAAAGTCTAAACTGCGATAAAGGAATTTCTGCAGAACCTTGTGGTCAATGCTCAAGCTGTACCGACATTGAAGCGGGTCGCTATATTGATTTATTAGAAATCGATGCTGCATCGCGTACCAAGGTAGAAGACACCCGTGAAATCCTTGATAACGTGCAATATGCACCAACGCGAGGTCGTTATAAGGTTTACCTTATCGATGAAGTTCACATGCTTTCAAAGCACAGTTTCAATGCGCTACTTAAAACATTGGAAGAGCCGCCAGAGCATGTGAAATTTTTATTAGCCACGACCGATCCACAAAAACTGCCAGTGACAATTCTATCGCGCTGTTTACAGTTTAATTTAAACGCGTTATCACAATCAGAAATTCATGATCAACTTGCTCATGTTCTTAATCAAGAACAATTAAGCTTTGATGATAAATCGTTGTCTATCCTTGCTAAAGCCGCCGATGGCAGTATGCGAGACGCCTTAAGCTTAACCGATCAGGCTATTGCTCAGACAAACGGTAATATTAATCATCAAGCTGTTCAAACCATGCTTGGTTTGATGGATACACATTACAGTCAAACCATGTTAGCAGCCGTTTTATGCCAAGATGGTGATGCACTTCTGGCCGAAGTGAAAGCGGTTGTCAGTCGAAACCCAAATTTTGTCGCCTTATTGGATGATTTAATTGCACTTACTCACCTTATTCAGCTTGTGCAATTAGTCCCCAGTGCCGCTGCACTTGATGAGACTAACCGAGACTTTATTGAGCAGGTTGCACAAACAACCGATGCTCAACAAATGCAAGTGTATTACCAGTTGCTGTTAAATGGTAAAAAAGATTTGCAATGGGCACCGGATGCAAAACTAGGGTTTGAAATGATCATGTTGCGTTTGTTGGCATTCCAACCGACACAATTTGCGCAAAGCCAAACACCGACAAATAGTCAACAGCAGGTGAAACCAAGTGGTGCAGGTGCACTACGTGATATCTTAAAAAAATCATCAGCTCAGCGTGAACAAGCAGCATCCGAGCAAACGTCTACGGCAGTAAACCAAGCACCTTTGCAGCCACAGCCAATAAAAGCCGAGCCTACGGTTACACAAGCGGCAGCACCACAGATTGACCTAAAACCTGAACAAAAAGTCGATAATACAGCTGAGCAGTCACAACAACCTAGTCAATCTTTTGATACGTCAGGGAGTTCTGATAAACAGTCAGCGGCTTCTTTGTATCAACAAAATAGTACCGATACGCCTGATATGCCAGCGACAGAATACTATGATGATTACGATGCTCAAATGGACTCATCGCTTGCAGCGCAATATGATGATGTGATGAGTAGCGCTTATGATCAGGGTTTTATTGCTAACGAGCCAGATGTGCAACCACTGCCGCAGGCAGAGCAAACAGCGCCTGTGCAATTACAACAGCAGCAAAGCTTGGCTCAATCGGCAATTGCACGTATTTTAAAAGATCGTAATATTTCTGGTGCAGGGCGTTTAAGCGGTGCTGCAAGTCAAACTGACATAAAGCCAGAGCCCGCGGAATCGACAGTACATGAGCCAACGCAACATGGTTCAGCATCAACGAATTTTCAACCTCAGCAGCAAACAGTGGCTGCTGATGTAAAAAAGCCAAGCCCCCAGCCGACGGGGGAGAGCAGTCATAAAGTAAAAAAAGTCGACTTTAAAGCAAAGCATCAAACCATAACAGAAAATTTAGCCCCTGAGTTGCTTGAGCAGATTAATCCACAAAAAGCACCGGAGCCTGTAGCAGAAGAGCCTAGTATTCCTGTTCCTGATGATTTTGAAAGCCCGATCAGCAGTATTAAATTTGCACACGAACAAGATGAATGGGCTTATTTAATAAAACGTATGGGACTAGGTGGGCGTATGCGTCAATTTGCGCTACATTCTATTTTCACAAAGAATGATCGTCAGCTTCATATTGAAGTCGACTCTTCACAACGTCACCTCGACAGCGCCGTACTAAGACAAAAGCTCAACGCAGCGTTAAGCGAGATTTATGGCCATAATGTAGAGCTCAATATCGACTTTGCAGATGGGGTGATAGATTCGCCTTATTTGATTCAGCAAAAGATTGATGCAGGCCGTCATCAACAAGCAATAGATGTAATAAATAGCGATGAGAACATTGTGCAATTTCAACAATTATTTAGCGCAATAATCGACGAAAACAGTATTCAGGCATTGTAATTACACACAATAGCCCTTATCTTCATGCCAATTAAAGTAGTTTAGAAAGAGAGACAGTTATGTTTAAAGGTGGAATGGGTAACATGATGAAGCAAGCGCAGCAAATGCAAGAGCGCATGCAAAAAGCCCAAGAAGAAATCGCAAACCTAGAAGTTGTAGGTGAAGCAGGTGCAGGCCTAGTTAAAGTAACGATGCTAGGTAACCACAATGTACGTCGTGTAGAGCTTGACGAAAGCCTAATGGAAGACGACAAAGATATGATCGAAGATTTACTTGCAGCAGCATGTAATGACGCTGTACGCCGTGTTGCCGAAGAAACACAAGAGCGCATGAGCAAAGTAACTGGCGGTATGCAATTACCACCAGGTATGAAAATGCCATTCTAAGTGAACATTTATGCAACTATCGCCTAGTTTAACACAGTTAATTGAAGCACTGCGCTGCCAACCGGGTATTGGCCCGAAGTCAGCACAGCGTATTGCTTTTCATTTACTTGAACGCGACCGCCAAGGGGGTAAACAACTTGGCCACGCACTCACAAGAGCAATGGATGAAGTAGGGCACTGTCAGTCTTGTCGTACCTTCACAGAGCAACCTGTGTGCGATATTTGTTCAAGTGTTAAACGCCAAGATAGTGGTTTATTGTGTGTGGTTGAATCGCCAACCGATGTACTTGCTATTGAACAAACCGGACAATATCAAGGGCTTTACTTCGTTTTAATGGGTCACTTGTCACCAATTGATGGCATAGGACCCAAAGAAATCGGCCTTGATATCCTAGAAAGTAAACTGCAAAACGGCGGCATTAATGAGGTGATCCTCGCAACCAACCCAAGTGTTGAAGGTGAAACCACAGCCCATTATATTGCAGAGCTTTGTCACAAATACCAAGTGAATGCTTCACGCATTGCTCATGGTGTGCCAGTTGGTGGTGAGCTTGACTTGCTTGATGGCATGACCCTAATGCATGCCTTTAGCGGGCGACGCGCAGTAAATCAAAACTAATACCCAAAACGGTATCAAAAGCCTGCTTAATGCAGGCTTTTTTGTGTTTTATCTCCAATTTACCTGCAAATTTAATTTTTTGCCTTGAAGTTCCTAAAGCCTGCCCCATATATGAGTCATAGTGCAGATAAGACACTTTGTTAATTGGAGATTTACACAATGACTGCAGCACAAAAAGAAACATTAGGCTTTCAAACAGAAGTCAAACAACTATTAAACCTGATGATTCATTCTCTTTATTCTAATAAAGAGATTTTCCTACGTGAACTCGTATCAAACGCGTCAGATGCGGCAGATAAATTACGTTTCCTTGCGCTTTCAAATGGCGATTTATATGAAAACGATGCCGACTTAAAAGTACGTATCAGTGCCGATAAAGATGCAAACACAGTAACCATTACTGATAACGGTATCGGTATGAGCCGTGAAGATGTAATTAACTCATTAGGTACGATTGCAAAATCAGGCACGGCAGAGTTTTTTCAAAACTTAACGGGTGACCAAAGTAAAGATTCACAATTAATTGGTCAATTCGGTGTAGGCTTTTACTCAGCATTTATCGTTGCGGATAAAGTAACGGTACGCACTCGTAAAGCAGGTGAGAGCCAAGGTATTGAATGGCAATCAGCTGGTGAAGGCGAATACACGCTACAAGAAATTGATAAGCCAACCCGTGGTACTGAAATTATTCTTCATTTACGTGAAGACGAAAAAGAGTTTGCTGATGAATATCGCTTACGCAGTATCGTTACTAAATACTCTGACCATATTTCAATTCCTGTTGAAATGTACAAAGCAGAAGTACCAGAATCTGAAGGTCCTGATGGCGAGAAAATCCCAGCACAGCCAGGCGAATGGGAAGGTATTAACCGCGCAACGGCACTGTGGACTCGCGACAAGTCAGAAGTAACAGACGAAGAATACAAAGAATTCTATAAACATATTGGTCATGATTGGGAAGAGCCATTAAGCTGGGCGCATAACAAAGTTGAAGGTAAAACAGAATACACTAGCTTGTTATACATCCCGAAAAAAGCACCATTTGATTTATGGAATCGTGACCGTCAAACAGGTTTAAAGCTATATGTGCAACGCGTTTTCATCATGGATGACGCTGAGCAATTTATGCCAAGCTACCTGCGTTTTGTGAAAGGTCTACTTGATTCAAATGACTTACCACTTAACGTATCGCGTGAAATCTTACAAGATAACAAAGTGACACAAGCAATCCGTAAAGGGTGTACATCGCGTGTCCTTAAAATGCTTGAGCGCATGGCTAAAAACCGTGAAGAAGATTATCAAACGTTCTGGAACGAGTTTGGTCAAGTGTTAAAAGAAGGCCCAGCAGAAGACATGGCAAACAAAGAAGTTATTGCTAAGTTGCTGCGTTTCTCTTCAACACACACAGACGAAAGCACACAAAATGTATCGCTTGATCAATACATTGAGCGTATGAAGCCAGAACAAGATAAGATCTACTACGTGGTTGCTGATTCATTTGCTGCGGCAAAAAATTCACCGCACCTAGAAATCTTCCGTAAGAAAGGCATTGAAGTGTTACTACTAAGTGACCGTGTTGATGAGTGGATGATGAGCTACCTAACAGAGTTCAACGAAAAATCATTCCAGTCAATCACTCGTGGTGACTTAGACCTTGGCAACATGGATGATGAAGAAACCAAAAAAGCGCAAGAAGAGTCAGAAAAAGAAGTGGCAGGCTTAGTTGAACGTATTAAGACAGCCCTAGGTGATAGTGTTAAAGATGTACGCTTTACGCACCGTTTAACCGACTCGCCTGCCTGTGTTGTTGCTGATGAGCATGACATGAGCTCGCAAATGCAAAAACTAATGGAATCAGTAGGTCAAACGGTGCCTGAGCAAAAGCCAATTTTTGAGCTTAATCCAGAGCACCAACTTGTGAAGCATTTAAATGTTGAACAAGATGAAGACAAGTTTACTCAGTGGTCACATGTCTTACTTGACCAAGCATTACTGGCAGAGCGCGGTACCTTAAAAGACCCTGCAGGCTTTGTAACTCGCTTGAATAAACTAATGCTAGATTTAAGTAAGTAAGCGTTTTTACAGTTTGAATTAGAAAAGGAAGCCCAGCTTCCTTTTTTTATTGCCGCTAATATAGGCAATTGGTATAAGTTACTTGAGGTATAGCCTCAGTTGTGGAAGAATTCAGGCTCTAAAAACAAAACTCCACTGATCGACCATAATTAAAGATTAGTATCACACAGAGGACAATGATATGCGCATTATTCTTTTGGGCGCGCCGGGTGCAGGTAAAGGTACTCAAGCTCAGTTTTTGATGGACAAATACGGTATTCCACAAATTTCTACGGGCGATATGCTGCGTGCAGCAATCAAAGAAGGTACACCGCTTGGTCTTGAAGCTAAAAAAGTAATGGATGCAGGTCAATTAGTATCTGATGAAATCATTATTGGTCTTGTTAAAGAGCGTATTGCAAAGCCTGATTGTGAAAAAGGTTTCTTGCTAGATGGTTTCCCACGTACTATTCCTCAAGCTGATGCAATGAAAGAAAATGGTGTGGTTGTTGACCATGTTATTGAATTTGATGTTGCTGACGAAATCATCGTTGAGCGCATGGGCGGTCGTCGTGTACACCCAGGTTCTGGTCGTGTATATCATGTTGTTTACAATCCACCAAAAGTAGATGGTAAAGACGATATCACAGGTGAAGACCTTATTATTCGTGATGACGATACTGAAGAAACAGTACGTAAACGTTTAGGTATTTACCACGACCAAACTAAACCACTTGTTGACTATTACCAAGCTGAAGCAAAAGCGGGTAACACTCAGTACCACAAACTGGATGGTACACAAGCTGTTGAAGCAGTAAGCCAACAACTTGGTGAACTACTTGGTTAATCTTAGGATTAACTAAGCAAAAAAACCGCCTGTTGGCGGTTTTTTGTTTTTAGTATCGCTGAGGTTATAGCTTTTTCAGTGCATCAATTGCGCTGTCGTAATCGGGCTCTTTAGAGAGGTTATCGACAAGTTGTTTGTAAACGATTTTGTGTTCCTTATCTAAAACGAACACTGCACGGGTTAATAACCCCATATCCTTAATGATCAAACCATAGTTTTGACCAAAGTCACGCCAAACAGAGTCAGACAATGCCGTGACCTTATCGATATTTTCGGCTTTACAAAAGCGTTTTTGCGCAAAGGGTAAATCAGCACTTAATGTTAGCATTGCAATGCTGGGAAACTCAGAAGCTACTTTTTCATTAAAATGTTTTGTTTGAATACTGCAAACGCCCGTATCAAGGCTTGGCACAACACTTAATAATACGGCTTGCCCTTGATAGTCGTTGAGAGTGACAGGGGTGAAATTACCATCTACGACCTTGAAGTTAGGGGCTTGCTGACCTACTTTAACACCTTGTCCAAGTAATGTGACGGGTTTCGATTGTGCAGAAACTTTGCCAGCATCTAAACTATTTTCTACTAAATCATTGGCATAACTGAATGTACAAACTGCTCCAAGAGCAAATATAAGAGGGCGTAACAACATTACTTCATTCCTTCAAATTAACGCATTTAACATCAGTGTATTATACTGAACCAATAGCTCCAAGGTTTACCACAATTTAAAATTGTAAATAACCTGTAGTTTGATTAACATGTGTGCGTAGTCCGATTTTTGTTTATAAAAATAATAATAAAGTTAGTGCATTTTGTATTAGCTAGTTCAAAAGTGCGTATTTAGAGAGAATATATGTCAACATCGGTATTAGTTTGTGATGATTCAAAATTAGCGCGTAGACAATTAGCGCGCTCTTTACCTGATGATTGGGATATAAAAGTCGAATTTGCTGAAAACGGCATTCACTGTATTGAACAAATTAAGCGTTTACAGCCCGAAATTTTATTTCTTGATTTAAATATGCCCGAAATGGATGGTTATGAAGTGTTGCAAGCCATTCAAGATCAAGGCTTACATGTATTAACCGTTGTCGTCTCGGGCGATATCCAGCCAAATGCGCATCAACGCGTGCTTGAACTTGGCGCAATCAATTTTATTCAGAAACCCTGCTCAGCAGAAAAGCTCGCGAACATTATTGAACATCATGGTATTAAAGACAAAGCCATGCGGGAGCGCTTAGCAAATAAGCTAGGTGAGCAAGTCGACCCCGATGTACGTGACATATACCAAGAACTCACCAATGTTGCTATGGGCCAAGCAGGGGACTTATTAGCACGTTTATTGAATGTGTTTGTAAAGCTTCCAATTCCGAACGTAAATGTACTTGAAGTCAATGAGCTTGATATGGCCTTGCGGTCGATTGATGCCAATGCCTCAACGTCAGGTGTGTGCCAAGGCTTTATTGGCGGTGGCGTGTCGGGTGAAGCGTTATTGCTGTTAAATGATTCGAGTTTTAAAGAAATTGCTTCGTTAATGAATTACGAAGGAGAGCTTAACAATAAAGTTGAGCTTGAACTGTTAATGGATGTCAGTAACATCTTAATAGGCGCTATTTTGAGTGGGCTGTCAAAGCAACTTGATATGCGTTTTAGTCAAGGTCATCCGGTGGTGTTAGGTCAGCATTGTGATGTGTCTGATTTGGTTAAAGCCAATAAATCACGTTGGCAACGAACTCTCGCCATTGAGATCAGTTACGGCATTGAAAATCACAACATTAATTGTGATCTTATGTTGCTGTTTACTGAGGACTCATTAAAAACTTTAAAATATAAAGTAGCTTATTTATTAGAAGACTAAACTATGCCTGCAGCCGATTTTAATATGAATGAACTCCATTGGTTAATGGATATGTTTAATACCGTTGATGTAGGCCTTGTGGTGCTTGATAGAGACTATAAAGTCTGCATTTGGAATGGTTTTATGGAAAACCATTCGGGTTTATTGCCAAGCGCAGTAAAAGACAAAGACTTATTTGATCTCTTTCCATCAATTGATGAAAAATGGTTTCGTAGTAAGTCTGAATCTGTGTTTATTCTTAATAATCGCTCGTTCACGATTTGGGAGCAGCAACCCTATATTTTCCGTTTTAAAAACTACCGTCCAATTACCGGTAAAGCGGATCATATGTATCAAAATGCTACCTTTATTCCGCTCACCACAACGACCGGCGAAGTATCACATATCTGTATTATTATTTACGATGTGACCGATGAGGCGGTGAATAAAAAAGAACTTGAAGACGTTAATGCGAAGCTCGAACAAATGAGTCGCACTGATGCATTGACACAGCTAACTAATCGCGGATTCTGGGAGCAAAAACTACGTAAAGAATACATGCGTATTTCCAGAAGCGGTGGCTGCAGTACGTTATTAATGTTTGATATCGACCATTTTAAAACCGTTAACGATGAGCATGGTCATCGTGCTGGTGATGAAGCACTGCGTCATATTGCTGATTTATTGAGAAAAACATTACGTGAAACTGATTTAGCAGGCCGTTATGGTGGTGAAGAATTTGCCGTAACTTTGCTTGATACGGATCATGAAGGTGCAATGATCTTTGCAGAGCGTTTACGTGCTCTTATTGAAAATTCGTCAATTTATTTTGGTGATAAACAAATTAAACTCACGGTGAGTATAGGCTTTGCGTGCTCTGATGAGAAAAAGTTTGAGCGTTATGAAAAGTGGATTGAAGCAGCTGATCAAGCCTTATACCACTCTAAACAAAATGGCCGTAATAAAGTGACGGCTTATTCAGACTTATGACACCAATTGCAAAACAAGACTTAATCTTTTTGAGGCATTAAACCTGTCGCTACCTGCGTTAAAAATGTCTGATTTACGACTGCATGGATGTAGGCGCAATTGCCGAGAACATCTAAATAACGACATTTTTGCCGTGTTATCAACGCGGTTTTATTGCCTCAAAATAGACCACCTAATTAAGCTAATTGATATTCAGTCTGGCTTTAGTTATCGAAAGGAGGGATCACTAAAATATCCGTTTTTAGTAATTTCATAACCTTTTCTGCTGTATTACCAATAAGATGCCCTTTAATTCCTGTATTACCCACCGTACCCATTATTACAAGGTCTGCACTGAGTTTTGCGGCGATACTGGGGATCACTTGCTCGACGATACCAGCCTTAATTTCTAGCTTTTCTTTGAGGTTATATGACTCAATCAGTGCGCGTTGGGCACTGGGGAGTTTTTCATAAGCATTAATAACTTGCTCATCAGAAAAAACTAACCCCAAATCGCGTAAAAAGGGCGATACATGCACGGTATAACAAGCAAAAAAATCACTTTCATAATCAGCGGCATACGCTAGACCCATTTTTATCATTGCTTCGTTAAGACGATATTTAGTGGCTTTCTCACTGCCTAAGTCGAGCGCAGCGAGCACATTAGTATTGTTTTTCCATTTGTTATCAGCAGCTAAATAAAGCGGTAGGGGGCTGAAGCGTATAAGCTGCCAATCAAGCTCACTAAACTTTGTTTCTGCATCAATATGACGCGTTTTAATCACAAGCTCATACGCTGATGTATCAAGCTCATTAGCAAGCCACTGCTCAGGACTTTCATGCCAAAGCGTTTGGAATGTGTAGCTACCTTGCTCTAAATGGCTGTCAATTAAAGGTGATAGTGTGTCACGAATTTTACCTAATTCTTTATCCTGAATAGCAAGTGCTTCTTCGGGTGGAATCGAAAATAAAATACTGTTGGTATCTTCATAGCTAAATGCGACGATATCAATATGCCTAACCCCCTTCGCTTTTTGTTTGGCGTGAAGTATCGAGGTTTTGGCATCGGCGATAGCGTCGATGATAACCAGTATTTTTTTATCCATGTGACCTACTCTGTTGTGTGTCGTGCATCACTTTTTGGGCATTCACCAAGTAGTGAAATTTCACCGGTTGAAGATTCTTGTTCCAGTTTTACCTTAAACCCCCATAACCTGTAAAGGTGTTTCAGCACTTCATCTTTTGAGCCAGCTAACGGAATGTTTTTATGAGGTACATAGCGTAAGGTTAGAGAACGATCTCCTCTAATATCAACATTATAGATTTGTATATTGGGTTCATGATTACTTAAGTTATATTGTGCAGATAACGTTTCACGTACTTGTTGATAGCCCACTTCATCATGTATCGCGCCGACATTAAGGGTTGGCTCTTTTTCATGATCAATAATAGTAAATAGCTTGAAGTCACGGATAATTTTAGGTGATAAAAACTGGCTAATAAAGCTCTCATCTTTAAAGTTTTGCATGGCAAAATGCAGGGTTTCTAGCCAATCGGCTCCAGCATATTCAGGGAACCACTTTTTATCTTCATCAGTGGGATTTTCACAAATTCGGCGAATATCAACCATCATATTAAAGCCCAATGCATAGGGATTAATACCAGAATAATAATTGCTGTTATAAGGCGGCTGATAAACCACATTGGTATGGCTTTGTAAAAACTCGAGCATAAAGGCATCGGTGAGTTTTCCCTCATCATACAAGTGGTTTAAAATCGTATAATGCCAAAACGTTGCCCAACCTTCATTCATCACCTGCGTTTGCTTTTGGGGGTAAAAGTATTGTGAAATTTTTCGCACAATACGGATTACTTCACGTTGCCATGATTCAAGTAGCGGGGCATTTTTCTCTATAAAATACAGAATATTTTCTTGTGGTTCCTCAGGAAATCGACGCTCGTGTTTTTTCGACTCTTGTTGAGATGTTGGAATAGTTCGCCATAATTCATTCACCTGCGATTGCAGATAATCTTCGCGTTCTTGTTGACGCTTTTGCTCTTCATACAGCGAAATTCTTTGCGGGCGCTTATAACGGTCAACCCCATAGTTCATTAAGGCATGACAAGAGTCGATAAGGTTTTCTACCTCATTAATACCGTACTTCTCTTCACAGCGCGCAATATAATTTTTCGCAAATAATAAGTAGTCGATAATAGAACCTGCATCGGTCCAGGTTTTAAATAAGTAATTACCTTTAAAAAATGAGTTGTGGCCATAGCACGCGTGCGCCATCACGAGAGCTTGCATTGGCAAGGTGTTTTCTTCCATTAGGTAAGCAATGCAGGGGTCTGAATTTATAACAATTTCGTACGCTAACCCCATTTGCCCGCGTTTATAATTTTGCTCTGTTTGAATAAACTTTTTACCGTATGACCAATGACTATAACCGATAGGCATGCCTACGCTTGAGTAAGCATCCATCATTTGTTCAGCAGTGATCACTTCTATTTGATTCGGGTAAGTATCGAGCTTATAGATCTTTGCGACTCGCTCAATTTCACTTTGGTACTGTGCTAATAAATCAAACGTCCAATCAGGTCCGTCACTAATACGTTTATCGGCCATATTTTACCTCACTCGCAAGGCTATGCGGCGCCTTGCTGCTGACGATTCTTTTTAAATAATTCACGGAAAATAGGGTAAATGTCCTCTACACCACGAATATGTTGCATGGCAAAGTTGTCGTGTGTTTGTGCTATTGATTGATACTCACGCCATAAACTTTGATGCGCACGCGCCGTAATTTCTATGTACGCATAGTAACGTACTGCTTTGAGTAATTTATTGCGGAGTATTTCACCGCAATGAGGAGAGTCATCGGCCCAGTTATCACCATCAGATGCTTGTGCAGCATAAATGTTCCACTCATCTGCATGGTAACGTTCAGCGATAATTTCATTCATTAATTTCAGCGCACTCGACACAATAGTGCCACCGGTTTCTTGTGAGTAAAAGAACTCCTGCTCATCAACTTCTTTCGCTTGTGTATGGTGGCGAATGTACACGACTTCGATATCTTTGTAGCTGCGAGTCAAAAACTGATACAGCAAAATATAAAACCGTTTTGCCATATCTTTTGTTGCTTGATCCATCGAACCTGACACATCCATAAGGCAAAACATCACGGCTTTACTCGTCGGGTGGGGACGTTTTTCGTAATTGCGAAAACGTAAGTCGTAATTATCAATAAACGGCACGGCTTTTATGCGACTTTCAAGCTCTTCAATTTGACGCTCAAGCAGGGCAATGGCGGCTTTGTCGGGCTCTTCCTCTGCTTTCAAAAGCGCTAATTGTCCTTGAAGTTCGCTCAGATGTCGTTTTTTGCCCGCTGTCATTGCAACACGGCGAGCGAGCGAGCCTTGTAATGAGCGCACTATATCAATATTACTGGGCATACCATCGCTACAAAAACCAGCGCGATGCGTTTTCATTTGCACGAGTTTATCAAGTTGATTTTGCTGTAAGTTTGGCAGCTCTAAATCTTCAAATAATAAATCTAAATACTCGTCTTTAGAGATAGAAAAAACAAACTCATCTTGGCCTTCGCCCGAATCACTTGCGTCACCTTCGCCACTGCCACCCCCTTGACCGCCTCCTTGCGGGCGTTTAATTTTATCGCCCGTTGAGAATTGGTCATTTCCTGGATGTATTTGCTCCCGATCGCCCCCACGTCCTTGATGAAATACAGGCTCACTAATATCGCGCTGTGGAATAGAAATACTCTCGCCACTGCTCGTATCGGTTACGCTGCGTTTATTAATGGCATCAGATACGGCTTCTTTAATCTGTTTTTTATAACGCCTGATGAAACGCTGACGGTTCAACGTACTTTTGTTTTTTCCATTCAGGCGTCGGTCTATAAAATGCGCCATAACAACCCCCTTGAAACAAACGTTTTTTACTGCGATTTTCTAACGCGTAAATACCATTCAGAAAGTAAACGTACTTGTTTTTGGGTATAGCCTTTTTCAACCATACGGTTGACAAAGTCTTCGTGTTTTTTCTGATCTTCGGCAGAGGTTTTCGCATTGAAAGAAATAACCGGAAGCAGATCTTCGGTGTTCGAGAACATTTTTTTCTCAATCACCGTGCGAAGTTTTTCGTAACTGGTCCAAAGCGGGTTTTTGCCTTGGTTGTGCGCACGGGCGCGCAGTACGAAATTGACAATCTCGTTACGGAAATCTTTCGGGTTCGAAATACCTGCTGGCTTTTCAATTTTTTCGAGCTCTGCATTTAATGCTGCTCGATCAAAAAGTTGGCCTGTATCTGGGTCGCGATATTCTTGATCTTGAATCCAAAAATCAGCATAGGTTACGTAGCGATCAAAAATATTTTGCCCGTATTCAGAATAAGACTCTAAATAGGCAGTTTGTAGTTCTTTGCCAATAAACTCGACATACTGCGGGATTAGATAGCCCTTTAAGTGACTTAGGTAGCGTTCTTCCACATCGGCTGAGAACTGTTCGCGCTCAATTTGCTGCTCTAAAACATAAAACAAGTGAACAGGGTTTGCTGCGACTTCTGTGGTATCAAAGTTGAACACTCGCGATAAAATTTTAAAGGCAAAACGTGTAGAGAGCCCAGTCATGCCTTCGTCAACACCTGCATAATCACGGTATTCTTGGTATGACTTCGCTTTCGGGTCGGTGTCTTTTAAGCTTTCACCGTCGTAGACACGCATTTTTGAATAGATGCTTGAATTTTCTGGCTCCTTAATACGTGAAAGAGTGGTAAATTGTGCCAATGTTTTTAATGTGCCTGGTGCGCATGGCGCATCGTGAAGTTCACTGTTTTCAAGAAGTTTGTTGTAGATTTTCACTTCTTCAGAAACGCGTAAGCAGTAAGGTACCTTAACAATATAAACACGGTCCAAAAATGCTTCGTTGTTTTTGTTATTTTTAAATGTTTGCCACTCAGATTCATTCGAGTGAGCTAAAATCATGCCGTTGAAGGGAAGGGCACTAATACCTTCGGTGCCATTATAGTTACCTTCTTGGGTGGCAGTGAGTAGCGGGTGGAGTACCTTAATAGGTGCCTTAAACATTTCCACAAATTCCATCAACCCTTGGTTCGCTAAACAAAGTGCACCTGAATACGCGTAAGCATCAGGGTCATTTTGTGCAAAATGTTCAAGCTGACGAATATCGACTTTACCGACTAATGCCGAAATATCTTGATTGTTTTCATCGCCCGGTTCCGTTTTGGCGATCGCAATTTGATTCAAAATAGAAGGGTAGCGTTTTACCACTCTAAATTGGCTTATATCACCATTGAACTCACTTAAGCGCTTGGCTGCCCACGGCGACATCACTGTTTTTAAATAGCGTGGCTTAATACCGTATTCTTTCTCGAGTAGTTCAGCATCTTCGTTTGGATCAAACAAAGCGAGAGGGTGATCATTGACAGGGGACCCTTTTATTGAATAAATAGGCACTTGTTGCATCAGGTATTTTAGTTTTTCGGCAATAGATGATTTACCCCCGCCCACAGGGCCAAGTAAATACAATACCTGCTTACATTCTTCTAAACCTTGCGCAGCATGCTTTAAGTAAGAAACGATTTGTTCAATGGCATCTTCCATACCATAAAAATCGTGGAATGCAGGGTAGCGCGCAACGACACGATTGGAGAATAATCGGCTGAGCCGCGCATCGGTCGATGTGTCAATAATTTCAGGATCACCAATGGCCATTAACAGGCGCTCAGGTGCGCTTGCGTAAGCTGATTTGTCCTTCTTACAGATCTCGAGAAATTCCTCAATACTGTATTCTTCTTCTTGCGCTGCTTCGTATCGTGATTGGTAATGCTCAAAAATACTCATAGAGACCTCCGAAAACCCGCTAAAATGACGTGTAATTAGATTAAGAAAAAAGCAAAGGTTAATTAAAGCTTAGTCACGATTTTGAATTTTTGCGCAAGAAAATTAAGAATTTAATTGAAAAAAGATCATCTTGGTACGCATTTATTATGGCGCTTGGGCTGCGGCTGAACAGTGATATAAAAAAGGCAATAAAAAAGACGCCGGAGCGTCTTTTTTGAATTACTGCAAGTTAAACAGAATTAAGCGAAGTTAGCGTTCGCGAAATCCCAGTTAACAAGTGCCCAGAAACCTTTTAGGTAATCAGGACGAACATTACGGTAATCGATGTAGTAAGCGTGTTCCCACAGATCCACAGTTAGGATTGGTGTAACACCTTCATCAGTTAATGGTGTAGCAGCATTTGATGTGTTAACGATATCAAGTGTGCCGTCAGCTAGTTTAACTAACCAAGTCCAGCTTGAACCAAAGTTGTTTACAGCTTTGTCGTTTAACGCGTCTTTGAATGCTTCGAAAGAACCCCATTTAGCGTTGATAGCGTCTGCAATAGCGCCAGTTGGTTCGCCACCACCGTTTGGAGATAGGCTGTTCCAGTAGAATGTGTGGTTCCAGATTTGCGCAGCATTGTTAAATACACCACCTTCTGAAGAACAAACGATTTCTTCTAGAGATTTGTTTTCGAATTCAGTGCCTGGGATCAGACCGTTTAATTTTACAACGTACGTGTTGTGGTGTTTACCGTGGTGAAACTCTAGAGTCTCTTTTGAAATATGTGGCTCTAATGCATCGATTGCGTATGGTAGTGACGGTAGTTCAAATGCCATTTTTTATCTCCATCTTCTTGGTTGATAGTCCACTCAGTTATAGGTAATAGCGAGGTAAACAGCGTACTCACCTATACCAAATGGTATTATAGTGTTACTATAATTGTTGAGTATTTTACTCAAGTTTTAGCAAACAGCAATGCTATTGCTAAAGACTCTTTAAAATTGTGACTGTGATAGTCCATTTTAAGTTATATATCTGAGGCCACAGTGAATATTTTTCAAGGCCAGTGTAGTAAGTCAATGTCTTTTGAGGTTGTAAATGGAAACCATCGATAAAATTAAACAGCAAATTTCTGAAAACCCAATCCTTTTATACATGAAAGGATCACCAAAATTACCTAACTGTGGTTTTTCTTCTCAAGCATCACAAGCTTTAATGGCGTGTGGTGAACCGTTTGCTTACGTTGACATTCTTCTTAATCCAGATATTCGTGCAGAGTTACCTGCTTACGCTAATTGGCCAACATTCCCACAACTTTGGGTTGAAGGTGAATTAATTGGTGGCTGTGACATTATCATCGAAATGTTTCAACGTGGTGAATTACAACCATTAATCACAGAAACAGCAGCAAAGTACAAAGAACAAGACGCTGAGTAATCTTACTTAGTTTGCCGAGAAAGCCGCATAAGCGGCTTTTTTATTGTGCTAAAATCACATGCACACTTAAGCCACCTTGCTCGCGGTTGTGAAGGCTAATTTGCCCGTGATGTGCTTCAACTATTTCTCGGCACAGCGCTAGCCCTAAACCACTGCCTGTCGATTTAGTGGAGTAAAAGGGGATCAGTGCATTCGCCATTACAGTTTCGCTCATGCCTTTGCCTCTGTCGCTCACAGTAATGTGGGTGCTGGCCATTTCTTGTTGAATACTCAGACTGATGTCTTCAGGTTTAGTACCCGATTCGTACGCATTTTTTAATAAATTAATCAGCAGTTGCTCAAGCTGAGTATGATCGGCTTGTGTATTTACGTTATCGCCAAGAGTAATATTGACTTGCCATTGGCTTTTTAATTGCTCGACGATTGATGGCCAGTTAATCGCTGATAACTGAGGAGTGGGTAATTTGGCAAATTTACCATAGCCTTGAACAAATTCGTTAAGGTGTTTGATCCGGTCTTCAATGGTGGTGAATACGCGTTTTAAACGAGGCTCGTCGACTTCTTTTGTTAATAACTGTGCGCTGTGGAGCATTGATGACATTGGGCCCAGCGAATTATTGAGTTCGTGGCTGATGATACGGATTACTTTTTTCCATACTTCAACCTCTTGGCGGCTGAGTTCCCGTGTGAGCTGTTTGAACACATACAGTTGGTGGTATTGATTATTAAGTAATAAGCGGCCCGTTGCCATATGCCAAGTTTGTGATTCTTGTTCCGTTTTATCGAGGGTAAATAAGCCATCAATCCCTTTGTTGATAGCACGTGTCAGTTGTTCAGAGCAGGTACTAATCACATTTTCTAGATTAAGTCCTTCGATAGCTGATTTTGCTTCAAACAAGCTACGAGCACTGTGATTACTGTAAACAATAAAACCTTGATCGTTAATAAGTAGCACCGCTTGCTCAGAGCTTTGCAGTACTTTGTCGAGCATTAATTCACGCTGGTATATCCATTGCTTTTCTTGGCGAAGTTGCTTTGCTGTTTGGTTATAAAGTCGGCATAAGTCACCCAGTTCATCTTTGCTATCATAGGCCAAAAGGGTGGCCAGTTCACCGTCTTTAAAGTTAAGCAATCCAGATTCAAGAGACGCTATACCGTCAGCTAAAGGGCGGCTTAACTGGTACGCCAAAAGGCCAGCTAGCAAGGCGCAACCAATGACCGCAAGCAAAGTATATAACCCAGGAAGAGCAGCAAAATAGCTTACCAGTAATAGAGGGACTACCGCTGCAACAACACACAATAGAATAATCTTATTTCTTAACATTAGTAATCTATCTTAAATTTATCGAGTCTGCGATACAGCGCTTGTCGGCTAAGACCAAAATGTCGCGCAACTTTAGCAATCACCCCTTGGTGTTCGCGCATTGCCAGTTCAATATCGTGCTTTGTCGGTTCACTTTTGGGTGATGTCGCTTTAGTGGTATCGACGTTTAAGCCAAAGTCGGCAAGTTCAATATTGCCAGTTGGTTTTAATACGGCAGCCCGTTTACACGCATTTTCAAGTTCACGTACATTACCCGGCCACGGATGGGCAAGCAGGGCTTTCTCGGTGCTTAGAGACACACTGCGATGTGGTAAAAAGTGTGCCACTAGGGCAAGAATATCATCGGGTCTGTCAGCTAGGCTAGGCAGGTTTAACTCAATAACATTGAGGCGATAATATAAATCTTCACGAAAATGACCCGCTTTAATCGCGTGCGTTAAATCTTCGTTTGTTGCTGATATAACCCGCACATTTACTTTTCGAGTTTGCGTTGATCCTAAACGCTCAAATTCACCGGTTTGCAGAATACGTAATAGTTTCATTTGACCGGACAACGGTAGGTTGCCTATTTCGTCTAAAAATAATGTGCCCCCATCGGCGGCTTCAAAACGGCCAATGCGTTGCTTGGTGATACCTGTGTACGCGCCAGCTTCAGCGCCAAACAATTCAGCTTCAATGAGTTCATTTGGCAATGCACCGGCGTTAACAGTGATAAAAGGATGGTCTGCAAGCAGAGAGTTGGCTTGGATTATCTGTGCTATGCGCTCTTTGCCACTGCCATTTGGGCCAGTGATAAGCACTGATATGTCTGACTTTGCCACCTGAATAGCAAGATTAACAATATGCTCCATCGCTGTGCTTTTATAAATAAGGCCGACAAGGTTGGCAGTTTTAATAGAATCTTCGCGTTCTTGCTGGTGGCGTGCGAAAGTTTCATTTTGTTGTTTCGCTTTACCAAGTTCGAGTAAATTATTGATACAAGTCAGCAGTTTTGTATCGTCCCACGGCTTTGGTAAATAGTCTGCGGCACCCGCCTTTACAAGCTCAACAGCTGTTGCAAGCTCGGTCCATGCGGTGATTAAGATAATAGGCAGTAATGGGTTTATATTGCGTAAGTCATAAAACAGCGCCTTGCCTTCTTCACCCGAGGTGGTGTCGGCGGTAAAGTTCATATCTTGAATAACTAATGAAATACGCTGGTACTGTACTGCTTGGATTGCTTCAAATGGGGTGCTTGCAGTAACCACGGTATAATTGTGGATCTCTAATAATAATGACAAGGCGTCTAATATCGCGGGGTTGTCATCAACAATAAGTATTTTTTCCATATTATTATTTTTTTGCTGTTTTCCTAAATATGTTAAGTAAGTCCGGTGCAAGAGCCAACTTAAGTGTGTACTTATAAATGCTACACTGTAAATCCAGTGTAGCATAGCTTGGGAGAACTAAATGGTGCGTGTTGCAATGCTGGGTGAAATGTTCGCAGCTCGTTTGGCTGGCGCAAGAACCGCAAGCAAACTCATAATAAACACAGCGCTTGCAGTGGCAATTACATAACGCACATCTAACTGAGCAATCGAGAAATGTTGCATCAGTAATTGGCCTAAATACATCGCTGCTATCATGCCTATTACTAAACCTACACTGCAAATCATGGCATTTTCGACTAAAAAGTAGCTAATAATGGCGGACTTTCTTGCTCCAAGAGCACGGCGAGTCCCAATTTGTTTCGTGCGTTTACTAATATTAAAGAGTGTAAGACCAAAGATACCCAGCGCAGTGACCAACACTAAAATTGTGATTAAAACAATTAACATACGCATCATAAGCGTGTCTTCAGCCATGTACTGCTCTTTGTCTTCATCAAGGCCGCGAATGCGCGAGATAACGCGTTTGTTGTAGTTTTTAAGCATGGCTTCTTCAACACGGTTCATTACAGACTGGCGTTGCCCAGGCTCTGTTCTTACGACAAAGCGTGCATTGCTACCTGCTTTAATGAACGGAATTAATGCCACATTATCTGGGCGACTATCTTTAAGCCATGGGCCTTTCATTACATCGACAATACCAATAATTTTTAAAGGAATATCACCAAAGTAAATAGATTGACCTAAGCCATTACCATCAGGGAAAAGCTCATCAGATAGACTTTTACTCACCACGATGACCTTCGAAAGCTCATCGTAATTCTCTGTTACGATCACTTCGTCTTCGCTGTAATTACGCCCAGCAATTAAGTTAACACCGTACGTGTTAATGCCGTGCTCGTCGATAAACATATATGAGCTACGTGCTGATTTACTCTCTTGTGGCGCCGGTTTTAAACTAAAGTCAGATGATGAACCACTGCCCGAAAGAGGTGTGGTACTAGAGTAAGCAGCATCAACCACCCCAGGAATTTGACGTAACATAGCTTCATCAAGCTCGTATTGTTGGCTTGGCGAGGTGTCTTGTCCGAACATCATCACATTAAAAATAAAAATGTCTTGTTCTGGGTAGCCTGTTTCTTGGCTTAAATAGCTAATTCTATCTTGAATAATAAACGCGGCGTTACTGACGATTGCTGTGGTAATGGCAATTTGAATTAGTAACAGAATAGCCCCTACCTTTGAGCGGCATAAGGCATGAAATATAGGTTTAATTTCTAACATAACACAGTTCCTTATTGGCTCTTAAGGTAAATAGCAGGGTTGGTTTTACACACCAGCCACGCAGGGTAAAGACCTGCGATTACACAGGTGCTAATTGCTATTACAGGGGCGCTAAGTAACATGGTTAAATCCATGGTGGCTAAGCTTTGATAGTAGCTGTAGCTTTGGCGCACACCTAAAAGTCCCACTTGGGCTAAAATAACCCCGAAAATACCGCCTAAAAATCCGAGCATGGCCACTTCGACAATGTGTTGAAAGAAAATTTGGCGTTTGCTTGCGCCTAAAGCTCTGCGTACGCCAACCTCTGGCGCACGGCGAAGAAATTTAGCCAGTAATAAGCCTAGAATATTTGCCAAACATACCGCTAAAAACATAAAGCTTAGGCCAACGAGAATTTCGTTATCTTCACTTACCACATTGTTGTATTCCATCCATTCGTTTACATCACGCAATTTCGCTTCAAGCTTTTCGCGGTTAAAGCGACCACGCTTTTGCTGTTCTTGCATATAAGCCATTAAGAAATCTTCATAGGCTTGCTTTTCTGCGGGTGTTTTTAGTTCGACCCAAAATTGCAGCCAAACTAATTCAGAATTAAGCTTGTCGTTAAACGTATTGGTTTTTTCGTGCTTCCAGCCGTTTGTATTGCCCCAGTTTTCAAGCTCACGTGCTTTTAATAAGCTAAAAGGCAGGTAGAGTTGTTCGGTTTTATTAAATGCGCCGTTATTTAAATCGTAATATTTGGTCGTAATATTCCAGTCATCCATAACCCCAACCACTTCATAGCTTGCATCATCAAGGTAGATAATTTTGCCAACTGAGTTTTCTCCTGCAAATAGTTTGTCGTTGAGCTTTTTACTGATAACGACTACAGGTGCAGCAGTTGCTTCTTGTTGCTGACTCCACACGCCACCGTATAAAAATGATAAGTTAAACATGTCGAAGAAGTCGGGGGTTGTTAAACGCGCCTGACCAATAAATGGTTTTACGGTATCGGAGTCTAAATAAACAGAAAACCCAGTGCGCACCATCGTGACGCGCTTACCACCGGCTTCTGCCTTATTTAAATTAACCGCGTCTTGATAGGTTAATTGCATTGGTAAATTATCTTTTGTCCACCAAGTTGAACCCTCGTCCATTATTTGCAATTGCACACTGTATAGTTGGCTACTCTTTTGCGGGATCGGATCGGCAGACATCATGTGATACACCGACAAGCTCGTCATCGTTACACCAATGCCAATGGCAATCGCTAATACCATTAAAAAACTCACTAAGGGCGTGCGCTTAAAGCTTCGCCAACTTAAATCTAGATAATGAAGGAACATGACTATACTCCTGCCGCTTTGAGGTTTTGCGTGCCTTGGTAAAGCGTGAAATCGGCAAGTTGACCGTCCACCACTTGGATATTACGCGGGGCTCTTCGGGCAAGTTCAGGGTCGTGAGTAACCATGACAATGGTGGCGCCATCACGATTAATTTGTTCGAGCAATTCCATTACTTGGCGCGCCATTAAGCTGTCTAGGTTACCCGTTGGCTCATCGGCAAGTAAAAAACGGGGTTCACCCGCAAGTGCTCTGGCAATGGCCACGCGTTGCTGTTGCCCACCTGAAAGTTGTTGCGGTAAATGCTTAGCACGTGACGCTAAACCTACTTGCTCTAAACATTGTTCAATACGACGTTTACGCTCAGCAGCTTTAATTCCTCGATATCGCAGAGGTACTTCAATATTTTCGTATAGATTTAAATCAGGTATCAGATTAAACCCCTGGAAGATAAAGCCTATTTTTTGGTTCCGTAAATCAGCACGCTGATTATCGTTTAGACCACCTACATCAATACCATCTAAAAGATACTGGCCTTCTGAAAACGGTTCTAGCATACCGGCAATATTTAAAAAGGTCGTTTTGCCTGAACCACTCGGGCCAGTAACAGCAATAAATTCACCTTCTTCTACATGGAGATTGAAATCACGTAATGCATGAGTTTGTACCATGTCTGTTTGATACACTTTGCTGATGTTGTTCATTGTAAGCATAATAATTATTCCTTGTTGCTGTTAGCGTAATACGAGAGTCTGTGCTTGTTTATAACGGTCGTAGTTAGAGATGATTAGCTTGTCGCCTGGTTTTACCCCTTCTAACAGTTCAACGGCATTGATACTGCTAGCACCTGTTTTTATATCGATTAAATAGGCCATGTCGCCGTCTACTTTATAGGCGCGGGTACCGCCTTGTTGTAAAAACGCACCACGTTTAACTTGTAAAACATTGTCGCGGTTCTCCAAAAGAATGCGTGCGGTTAAACGTTGGTTTTGGCGAATGCCGGTAATTTCTTTATCGAAGCGAACACGTGTTGTGACTTCACGGTTATTCACCTCCGGCGAGATTGCTGATAATGTCCCCATGACTTGGCGGGCACCGAGAGTTAATTCTACTTGCATGCCAAGGCCTAGCTCATTGGCATAGCTTTCAGGTACTTGCAACTGTGCTTCAAAATTACTTAAGTCAACCAGTGTCATTAATGGTTGGCTTTGTGTAACCGCTTCTTTAGGTTGCACGAGTAAATTACCGACAATGCCACTGACGCTGGCTTTAATTGTTAACTCATTAACTTGGCGTAATAAGTCATCCACAATGAGCTGTTGACGAGCAAGGTCTCGCTCTGCAGCTTTTAGCTCGAATGCCAGTGTGTCTTTAGCAAGGCTGACTTCTTGTTCTGCATGCTTGAAGGAGAGTTTCGCGCGAGCTAAATCGTCAACGGCTTTTTCTAAATCGATCTGACTTATAAGGTGCTTCTCGATAGATAATTGCGCGCGGCGGTTTTCTCTATCAGCGGCATTTAGCTCTACCTGTGCCAAATCAAGTGCTTTTGTTAAGCTTAATTTTTGTCTACGTGCTTCAAGTTGCTTTCGTTGTAATTCGCCATCTAAACGCGCCAACACAGATTGTTGTTGTTTTAATTCATTGGTAAGCTCTGGGCTTTTAACCACAGCAATAATTTCGTTTGCTTCAACACTGTCGCCAGCCTTTACGTTAAGATCGACAAAGCCGCGCTCGGGGCTGTAAACTTTAGGTGCATTAGCCGCGACAATTTTCCCGCTTGCTGCCACATCTCTAATTAAGGTTTGCTGAGTCACTTCACTTATTTGTAAGCTGGCTTTATCAACAGACACACTCCCATCGTTGCTCGCAAAGAGTGCTTGAAAGCCAAGGGCACTCACAATAAGAACACTCACAGTGAACAACAGTGGTTTTTTAATGTTTCTTTTTTTAGCCACGGTTATATCTTGGGCACTGGTATCTTTAATCATCATACTTCCTTACGATTCTCAAAAAATATAATCATGAAGCCAATGGCAATCATGGTAAGTGGTGATGTCATAAACAAACTCATAGTGAACATGTTTCGATCCTCTAATTCGATAATGTCCTATCTATACCAATAGTGTGCCAATATTTAACTTGCTGATTTTTAATGTTTTTATTTTTATTTGAGGTTTTTATTCTGTCCGCGGACAGAAAAAGTGTCCGCAGCGGACACTATTTAAAGTGCATTGGTTGACGCAGAGGTAAACACCTAAAGGTAAGTAAGACTAAGGTCGGCTGCTAAAAAGTGCTATTTGTAACTAAGCTTAATGTATTGGTAAATATTTAAGCAGCTAACAGCTGAGAGAGCGCAAAATAACTGCATTACTATGCATGATTTGAATATTTATGCAAAATGAGTTGTCAGTTTACGTTAACGTAAACTATCCGTTTTCAGGATGGTTTTTTACAAACTGTTAAAATTGACACCAGTGTCATAAAAAAATAATGGTTAAATAGCGTCTAAATGTAAAAAAATAGCATAGACTTTAAAGTGCGTCCTCAAGTGAGAAATATTCATAAATATGAATATGTATTCAAAACTCTATTGACTCATGGTTTATTTGGCGATAGTTTTGTTCGTCTACTAGCACTGTCACAAAAGACTGAACCGCTAGTCGTTGTAGCAAGGGGAGGGGTCTATGTTATACGACTCAAAATTAGAAAAAGATAATTGTGGCTTTGGCTTAATCGCCCAGGTCAATGGTCAGGCGAGTCATCGCTTGATTCGAACCGCAATCACAGGCCTAGATCGCATGGAACACCGTGGTGGTATTTCTGCTGATGGTAAAACAGGTGATGGCTGTGGTTTATTAATGCAAAAACCCGATAGTTTCTTTCGTGCAATTGCCAGTGAACACGATTGGCATTTAGGGAAGAACTACGCAGTCGGCATGGTGTTTTTAAATGCCGATCCCGTGCTTGCACAGACTGCTAAAGATGTTTTGAGTGAAGAGCTCGAAAAAGAAACCTTAAATATTCAAGGATGGCGAGTCGTTCCGACAGACGCATCTTGTTTAGGGCCAATTGCAAAAAAACAACTACCTGGCTTTGAACAAATTTTTGTCAGCGCACCTGAGGGCTGGCGTCCAAAAGATTTAGAACGTCGTTTGTATGTTGCGCGTCGCCGTGCAGAAAAGCGTCTAGAAAATGATGAGCATTTCTATATTGCGAGCTTGTCTGGCTTGGTAACGGTTTACAAAGGCTTGATGATGCCTGTGGATTTACCGAATTTTTACCTCGATTTAGCTGACATGCGCATGACGAGTGCGATTTGTGTATTTCATCAGCGTTTTTCTACCAATACACAACCTCGTTGGCCATTGGCGCAGCCGTTCCGCTATTTAGCGCATAACGGCGAAATTAATACCATCCAAGGTAACCGCCAGTGGGCACGTGCCCGTGCTTATAAATTTGCATCTCCACTGATCCCTGATTTGCAATCAGCAGCCCCATTTGTCAACGAAAGTGGCTCTGATTCATCAAGCTTAGATAACATGCTTGAATTGTTCTTAGCGGGTGGTATGGATTTATTCCGTGCGATGCGTATGCTTGTTCCGCCTGCATGGCAGAAAAACCGAGCCATGGATGACGATTTACGTGCTTTCTACGACTTTAACTCTATGCATATGGAACCATGGGATGGCCCTGCTGGTATTGTTATGTCTGATGGTCGTTTTGCGGCCTGTAACCTTGATCGAAATGGCCTTCGTCCAGCGCGTTATGTCATTACGCAAGATGGATTTATTACGCTTGCTTCTGAGGTGGGTATTTGGGATTACGCGCCAGACGAAGTGGTTGAAAAAGGACGAGTTGGTCCGGGTGAATTATTAGTAATTGATACTCACCAAGGTAAAATTTGGCACTCTGACGAAATTGACCAAGATCTTAAATCACGTCACCCGTATAAAGCGTGGCTAGAAGCTAACGTTAAGCGTTTGACTCCGTTCGAAAAACTGGCTGAAAAAGATGCAGGTAATCGCTCGTTTGATGACGAAACACTGCTGAAATATCAAAAAATGTTTGGCTTTACTAACGAAGAACTCGACAGTGTTGTTCGTGTCATGGGCGAAAACGGTCAAGAAGCAACGGGCTCAATGGGTGATGACACCCCATTTGCCGTGCTGTCTGAAGGGCACCGTTCATTATTTGATTACTTCCGTCAAAAGTTTGCACAAGTAACCAATCCACCGATTGATCCTCTGCGTGAGAATCATGTTATGTCACTTGCCACGTGTATTGGTAGTGAGCAAAACGTGTTCAATGAAACCACGGGTCATGCGAAACGTCTGCAATTTGAAACACCGATTTTGATGTACGCAGACATGAAACAGCTGTTAAGTGCTGACCAAGCGCATTACAGCTACTGCAAAATTGATATTACTTACACAGCCGAAGAAGGCCTTGAAAAAGCGATCACACGTATTTGTGACGAAGCGCAAGAAAAAGCCGCATCAGGGTGTGTGATGTTAGTCTTGAGTGACCGTAACTTTAGTGAAACGCACCTACCCATTCCTGCTGCAATGGCGGTAGGCTCAATTCAAAAACGATTAGTTGATAATAACTTACGTTGTGAATCAAACATCATTATTGAATCAGGTAGCGTGCGAGATGCTCATCAATTTGCTGTGTTATTAGGCTTTGGTGCGACGGCGATTTACCCTTATTTGGCCTATGAATCGCTGGTTGCAATGAGCGATAAAAAAATTATCAACAAGAGCTATTGTGAAGTCACGTTGGCGTATCGTAATGCGATCAACAAAGGCCTTTACAAAATCATGTCGAAAATGGGGATCAGTACGGTTGCCTCATATCGTTGCTCGATGCTGTTTGAAGCGGTTGGTTTGTCAGAAGCGGTTATTGAAACCTGTTTCAATGGTGTAGCAAGCCGTATTAAAGGCGCGTGTTTTACTGACTTTGATGATGATCAACGTAAGCTTCATAAGCTCGCATTTAGTAAGCGCAAGTTATTAAGCCATGGTGGTTTATTAAAGTATGTTCACGGTGGTGAATATCATGCTTACAACCCTGATGTGATCCAAACCCTGCAAAAAGCAGTGCGTTCGGGTGAGTACAGTGATTACGTTGCCTACGCTGATTTAGTTAATAACCGCCCAATCACAAATTTACGTGACATGTTGGCGCTTAAAATTCCTGATGCCGGAATCAGTATCGATGATGTTGAACCAGCAACAGAGCTGTATAAGCGTTTTGACTCGGCGGCAATGAGTATTGGTGCACTATCACCTGAAGCACATGAAGCATTGGCTATTGCCATGAACCGCTTAGGAGGGTGTTCTAACTCAGGTGAAGGGGGTGAAGATAAACTTCGCTATGGCACCGAGAAAAATTCACGTATTAAACAGGTCGCCTCAGGCCGATTTGGTGTAACACCGCATTATTTACGCAGTGCTGATGTGATTCAAATTAAAGTAGCACAAGGTGCAAAGCCCGGTGAAGGAGGTCAGTTACCGGGTGAAAAAGTAACGCCTTATATCGCTAAACTGCGTTACTCAGTACCGGGTGTAACGTTGATTTCACCGCCACCGCATCATGATATTTACTCTATTGAAGATTTAGCCCAGCTAATTTTTGATTTGAAACAAGTGAATCCTGAAGCTCTAATTTCAGTGAAATTAGTGTCTGAACCCGGTGTCGGTACGATTGCAACGGGTGTAGCAAAAGCCTATGCAGACCTCATTACGATTGCGGGTTATGACGGTGGTACAGGTGCAAGCCCGCTTACTTCTGTTAAATATGCAGGCAGTCCTTGGGAGTTGGGCCTAGCTGAGACACAACAAGCTTTGGTTGAAAATGGCTTACGCCACCGTATTAGATTACAAACGGATGGTGGTTTGAAAACCGGTCTCGATATTATTAAAGCCGCTATTTTAGGTGCTGAAAGCTTTGGCTTTGGTACGGGTCCTATGGTGGCACTGGGTTGTAAATACTTGCGTATATGTCATTTAAATAACTGTGCGACTGGTGTAGCAACGCAGGACGATACACTTCGTCAGAAGCACTACCATGGCTTACCAGAAATGGCGATGAACTACTTTAAGTTTATTGCACAAGAAGCGCGTCTAATCATGGCAAGCTTAGGGGTAACCCATTTAACCGATTTAATTGGTCGCTTAGATTTACTTGAGGCGATTGAAGGTAAAACGCCGAAGCAAAAGAAAATTGATTTATCGTCAGTTGTGGCTGTGCCGAACAACCCAACCGGTGAAACCTTGTATTGCAGTGCGCCAAACAGCTCGCACTATTTAGGTCAGCTTAATGAAACCTTGCTTGATAAAGCCAAGCAAGCAATTGATGAAAAATCGGGTATTTCATTAGTGAGCCGCGTGTGTAATACAGACCGCTCTGTGGGGGCGATGCTATCAGGATACATTGCATCTAAGCACGGTAACCAAGGTATGGCTGCCGATCCTGTATCTATAGAGTTACACGGCACTGCAGGTCAGTCGTTTGGTGTATGGAATGCTGGAGGCCTAGAAATGACGTTGGTGGGTGACGCTAACGATTATGTTGGTAAAGGCATGGCAGGGGGCAAACTTGTCATTCGCCCACCAATGGGATCATCATTTGAAAGCCACAAAGCAACCATTGCAGGTAATACGTGCTTGTACGGTGCTACTGGCGGCAAATTGTTTGCAGCAGGATGTGCGGGTGAGCGTTTTGCTGTTCGTAACTCAGGTGTGCAAGCGGTTGTAGAAGGTGTGGGCGATAACGGCTGTGAATACATGACAGGCGGTGTTGTGTGTGTCCTTGGCAAAGTCGGTATTAACTTTGGTGCGGGGATGACGGGCGGTTTTGCTTATATTCTTGATGAAAGCAATGACTTTGAAAAACGCATTAACCCTGAGCTTGTTGAAATTGTTACGCTGGAAGATTTAGCGTCTCATCAAGAGCATCTTCGTGGTCTTATTGCAGAGCATTTAGAGCTAACGGGGTCTAACCGCGCTGAGCAGATTTTAGCGAACTTTGATTTATACATTCCGATGTTTAAATTGGTGAAGCCAAAATCAAGTGATGTAAAAAGTTTACTCGGACACCGAGCACGCAGTAGTGCAGAGCTTCGTGTTCAGGCTCAGTAAGGGGGTAGTATGAGCGAAAATGTATACCAGTTTATCGATGTACAACGTGTTGACCCGCGTAAAAAACCGATTTCGGCACGTAAACAATCATTCGTGGAAATTTACGAGCCGTTTTCTGAGACGCAAGTAAATTCACAAGCGGACCGTTGCTTAGATTGTGGTAACCCGTATTGTGAGTGGAAATGCCCAGTACATAACTATATACCGCAATGGTTAAAGCTAATTCGTACAGGCCGTATATTAGAAGCGGCTGAGCTGTCACATCGTACAAATAGTTTACCTGAGGTCTGCGGTCGAGTGTGTCCACAAGACCGCTTATGCGAAGGCTCATGTACACTTGACGAAGAGTTTGGTGCTGTAACAATTGGTAATATTGAAAAATATATTACAGACACTGCTTTTAAAATGGGCTGGAAACCAGATATGTCTTATGTGGTTTGGTCTGATAAAAAAGTGGCGATTATTGGTGCAGGTCCAGCCGGGTTAGGTTGTGCTGATATTCTAGTGCGTAATGGTGTTAAACCGGTGGTATTTGACCGTCACCCTGAGATAGGGGGGTTACTTACTTTCGGTATTCCTTCATTTAAGCTTGAAAAAGAAGTGATGCAGAAGCGTCGTGAAATTTTCACTGAAATGGGGGTTGAGTTTAAACTAAACACGGAAGTCGGTGTTGATATTACCCTAGATGAAATTCTTGCTGAATATGATGCAGTCTTTTTAGGCGTAGGGACCTATCAAAGTATGCGCGCAGGATTTGAAAATGAAGATGCCGATGGCGTACATGATGCTTTACCGTTCTTAATTGGTAACACAAATCGTGTTATGGGCTACGCTGAAGACAAGCAAGCTTATATTGATATGGCCAACGAAAAAGTGGTTGTATTGGGCGGGGGTGACACCGCAATGGACTGCGTAAGAACGTCAATTCGCCAAGGTGCAAGCAAAGTAACATGTGCTTATCGCCGTGATGAAGAAAACATGCCAGGCTCTAAACGTGAAGTTAAAAATGCCCGCGAAGAAGGGGTTGAGTTTACTTTTAACGTGCAACCTAAAGGCATTGTAGTTGACGAGCAAGGTAAAGTTGCAGGCGTAAGAATGGTCAAAACGCAACTGGGTGAACCAGATGAAAATGGCCGCCGTCGTGCTGAAGAAGTGGCTGGTTCAGAGCATGTGATAGAAGCCACTAAAGTGTTAATGGCATTTGGTTTTAAACCGCACAAAATGGATTGGCTTGAACCATATGGCGTTGAAATTAACCATTGGGGTGGTATTAATGCACCTGAACAAGGTGAATTTACCCACCAGACAACGAACCCTAAAATCTTCGCTGGTGGCGATATTGTTCGCGGCTCAGATTTGGTGGTAACGGCTATTTTTGAAGGTCGCAATGCGGCAGAAGGAATTATGGATTACCTAGAGGTGTAATAGCTATCTGCAATACTCCCCATTCATAATTTTGTATAGATATTAAAGCAAGCCTGCGGGCTTGCTTTTTTTGTGCTTGTAAAATATTGATTGCGTACGCAGGGGCTATTCCTAAAGCCTTATGAGGGTTTTCCCCTATATCGGTGAGTGTCACTCGCTGCGAGTATATGTTCTGTAGTTACAAAAAAGTAACAAACTAATCCAGGAGATAAACCAATGCGAACTAAACTTTCTAGTATACTCATCGGTCTTGGCATGGTTGGCAGCTTTGCCACTCAAGCACAAGCCTTACTAGGCCCAGAATTAGCAGAAAAATTATCAACAACAAGCCTAACTCAAAGCCTTACTGAACCAAGTATCAAAGTCATTATAAGCTTTAAAGATAAACAGCAGGTTTATAATGTAATGCAGTCACTCGGTGTGCCGTACTTAGCCTTAAAAGAATTACCCATGGTTGGCGCTACGCTGACTCCTTCACTCGTCACACAGTTACAAAATAACCCTGCCATTGAAAGTATTTATTATGATGCGCCACTGCGCTATTACAACTATAACTCGGGTGAGATCACTGGCGGTCATTTTGTACATGATAACTATTTATTTACAGGCAAAGGTGGCGTTGTGGCTGTACTCGATTCAGGAGTCGATGCGACACATCCCGATTTAGCTTACGGTGATAAAACCATTCAAAATGTAAAACTAATAAACGATCTTGATTTATACGGTTTGACCGCCGATATCGAAGGGTTACCAAACACCGATACATCATCAGGACATGGCACCCATGTTGCTGGCACTGTTGCGGGCAGTGGCACTGCTTCTGCGAATGATCCTACACGTGCTAATTTGCATGATGGCATTGCCCCAGATGCAAAGATTGTCGGTATTTCTGCTGGTGAAGCCATTTCAATTTTACATTCTTTAAAAGGCTTTGATTATGCATTAGCTAACCAGCACAAATACGATATTGATGTTATTACGAATAGTTGGGGAGGGGGAGCAGGAAGTAACTTCGACCCTAATAACCCTGTAAACAAAGCATCATTCGAAGCATACAAACGCGGCATGATTGTCACTTTTGCTGCGGGTAACGATGGCGACGGTGATGATACCCTCAATGTGTATGCCGTCGCTCCTTGGGTTATTGACGTCGCAGCAGGCACGCCGAATAGAATGCTGGCTGATTTTTCTAGCCGTGGTGTGCCAGGTGATGCGATTAAAACACCCGACATTACAGCACCTGGCTCAAGCATATATTCGACGCGAGCACTCAATACCCCTTTGCCCGCTTTAGGACCGGTCATCGATTTAGATAACCCTGATTATTATGTTTACTATGCGACGATGAGTGGCACGTCGATGGCAACCCCTTTTGTTGCAGGTGCTGCCACTGTGCTGCTTGAAGCAAACCCGCATTTATCGCCTGATCAAATTGACGAAATTTTAAAAGCCAGTGCCGATGACATGTTTGATGAAACAGGGCGACAGTACTTACCGCACGAAGTAGGGGCGGGTCATATTAATGTGAAAAAAGCAGTTGAGCTTGCATTACAAACTGAAGGTAATATGCGCCAGTTTTTAGCTGGAGACACTGAATTTTCGAGTCAAGGTGCTTGGCAGCAAGCAGACAACACTGCTGATAAAGTTTACTTTGCCGGCAAGTGGTCAGAAACAACGGATAGCAGTGCTTATAACGGCACACTGGCAAAAGCAAAAGGGCCTGGAAATATTGCTTATGTTGGCTTTAAAGGTGAGCGTGCGAAAATACACTTTGCGGCAACTAACCGAGGAGAGGTCAGTATATTAGTGGATGGAGTCGAGTATGAATCGTTGAGCGTCAGTGGTGAAAAAGGCGAAGCCATTACCGTGGCAATTAACCAATTAGACGACTCAGCACATACACTTGAAGTGCGCACTATATCAGGACAAGTCGCATTAGATCGATTCGAATTTGACGGTATTGTCACCCAGCCCGGTGTGTCATTTACTACACAGTTAATGCCAAGTATTGAGGGTACAATGGGACCATCAGTAAGTTTAGATCTTGCTGGGCTTGGTGTTGACCCAGCCTATAGCATTATTGAGCATTTAGTTTCAGTACCAGATAATGTTGTGGGCGTGACTGCAGTATTAAGTTGGCAACCATTTGCAGACCTTGATTTTTCAATAGCAAACAGTCAGGGAGAAGACCTCGCAAGCTCTGCGACACTTGATAACCCCGAAACAGCACAGTTATCGGTTACACAAGCTGGAGACTATATTTTCAAAGTAAAAGGGTATACCAGCGTCGTGACTAATTATCGTATCGACTGGCAGTTAGTCACTCAAGACTAATATAAACAGCGGGTAAACATTACGCTTACCCGCTAATTTCTTTAACTACGTTACCAATATTATAATTGCTTATTCTTATTAACCGACCCTGTTTAAAGCTATGTGTAACGATGGCTAAAAATCAGTAGGTTTTTTTTAAAATCAGAGAAAAAGCCCGACAAGTTAGAACAGACTACCAGCAGCCTGATAACGTGTTTTTTACTTTATTACTGTGTTGTTTTAGTAAAAAGTAAGCAAGGCTTACAACGATAAAATGACAAATCATTACAACAACAGACCAAACAGAAATTGTCTCTGATTGCTGGCTCACTATTACAAACAGTATGAGCATCATAGCTGCAGAAGCATATAAATATGTTTGTAAACGTTGTTTAAACCTTAGGTGCTTCCATCGGCTCCATAGCACCAAAAGCAGCGCCACGATAGGAAACGCAAATAAAGTGCATTGTAGTAGAGCGAACATATAATTTTGTGACACGACAGGTGTATATGACACAGAGGCGTGCAGTAAAGGTGAGCTTAAGCTCAATAATAACCCGCTTGCCAAGCCAAACTTACGTTGTTTATTCATTGTATAATCCGGTCAAAGGCTATGCACAATAGCCTTAATTACTTACTAAAACGTTAATGTCATTAAGTGCGAGAGTGGTTATGCATGCGCACTAATCAGCTCTTTCGCATTTGCTCTGGCCATTTTGCTAATATTATCGCCAGCGAGTAGACGGGCAATTTCATCTATTCGTCCATCTTTACTGAGCTTATTCATTTGTGTGTAGGTTTCACCATTTGCAATTTCTTTCGCAACAAAAAATTGCTGATGCCCAGAGCTAGCAACCTGTGGCAAGTGCGTAACACAAATAACTTGGGTTGATTTGCCAAGCTGGCGCAATAACTTGCCAACCGCTGAGGCCGTTGGGCCAGAAATACCCACATCGACTTCGTCGAATATGAGTGTTGGCGTTGTCACGCGCTGGGCGATAATGACTTGTATCGCTAAACTGATACGCGAAAGCTCGCCACCCGATGCAACTTTCGATAAAGCTTGCATTGGTTGCCCAGGGTTGGTCGATACCAAAAACGCCACGGTATCAAATCCCATTGCACTGGGGGCTTTATCACTCGTTTGTTGAATATCAATCGCAAACTGGCCATTTTCCATTGATAAGTTAGCCATGCTATCGCTGATCAATGTGTTGAGTGTTTCGGCATAACGCTGGCGGCTATCACTTAAAACCTGTGCAGCGTCTTTATATTCATCAAGGGCTGTATTTATCTCGGTTTCTAGTGATGCTAAGCGGTCACTATTGTAGCTAATTGAAGCAAGCTCTTTCGCAATTGATTGGTGAAATTCTACCAGCTCTTCCGGTTTTATATGGTGCTTGCGTGCTAAATCCATTGCCCCAGTTAAACGAGTTTCTACTTCGTCGAGGCGAGCAGGATCTAAATCTGTTATATCTACGTAGCTGCGAATTTCACGGCTTGCTTCTTCAACTTGAACAGCGGCTTCACTTAAAAGCGCAGCAATGCTAGATAGGCTATCATCGTAGCCAGCAAGTTCAGCAAATTGCTGTGCACTGTGTTGCAGCATTGAGCATGCACTTTGCTCATCACTTTCGTATAAGTGCTGAAGTTCACGCTGGCACGACTCTAAAATAGTTTGGCTGTGGCTTAACTTATGGTGCTCAGCTTCTATTTCTTCAAACTCACCGGGTTGTAAGGCAAACTCGTCTAATTCAGCAACTTGGTATTCAAGTAGCTGTTTTTGAGCCGCTTGTTGCGCTTGTTGTTGTTCTAAGTGGTTAAACTCTTTTACTAGCGCCTGATAGGCTTTAAAGCGTTCTTTAACATTGGAAAGCAGGTTTGTATGGCCAGCATATGCATCCAGTAAATGCAGCTGATGCTCGGCTTTTAATAAATGCTGATGCGCGTGTTGACCATGAATAGAAATGAGGTATTGCCCAAGCTCTTTAAGCTGCGCAGCAGTGACAGGGCTGCCATTAATATAGCTTTTACTCCGGCCATTTTTACAAATAATACGGCGCAGTAAGCATTCACCTTCTGCATTAGACAGTAAGTGATGCTCTAAAAACTGTTGTGCAAGGGGTAATTGGGTAATATCGAATTGCGCGCAGATTTCTGCACGCTCAGTTCCTGGACGAACAGCACCCGCATCGGCGCGTTCGCCTAAACATAACGATAGGGCATCAATAGCAATTGATTTCCCAGCACCTGTTTCACCTGTAATGGCTGTCATGCCATTGTGCCACTCAGTACTCAAGTTACTTACAATGGCAAAGTTTTTAATTTCTAACCCGATTAACATACTGTTTATCCATCCAGCTAATTAACTGTTAATTTATACAGTGTTTTCGGGTTTTGCAAATTAAATTTTTATGCTTTTGTTAATTCTGATATCTGTTTTTCGTGATTTAATTCATCAGGCATTGATGGACTCTGGCTTTGCGCTGGGTCATCATGTTGATTAATAGGTGGCGCGTATTTAATAACTTCAATTAATGAGGGTAATACTTCTTGATAAAACGCTTTATTGTATTCAATGCCATTATAAGGAAGTTGTGCCATAAAGTATTGTAATCTATCGGCAAGTTGGTCATGTTCATGCGGGCTTTGTGCTTTGTTTGCTTCCATGATTATGGTGCTGATAAACAACTCACTAATAAACTCTAAATGCGTTAGATTTTCTTCGTTGTGAGCTTGAACGACAAAGTAATTACTGGTGATTTGGTTCAAACGTGCAACATTTTTAGGGCGAATGAGCTTTGCTTCACTAAATTCGATTAATTTAATTTTGAAGTCGTTATTGATCTCTTTTACACGTTGATGAAAGCGTTTTTTTTCGGCTTCTATCGCTTTGCGACGGTTGCTTTCGATGATCCAATAGCAGCCTAGTAGAGTGATCAACAATAAAAGAGCAAGAAAAACTATATAGCTCATTTTTGCTTAGGTTCCTTAAATGTGTACTACGGTAAAGTGAATTATTTTGCGCTAATAGATTTCACTTGGCAATTATTTAAGAAGAAAATTGCTGTTTAAAATAAGCGGCTACCCCAGTTCAGTTTTTTTCGCAGTACATTGTAATAAGAATATTCTTTTGGATGAATTAAGCGTAACCGTTTGTCAGCTTTTTTGATAACCACTTCATCGCCAGGTAAAACAGCCAAAACAACGTGGCTGTCACAGCTCACTTGTAAGCTGTCGGTATTTTCTAAGCTGAGTTTAAGGCGTACCTCGTTATCGGCATCAACGACTAAAGGGCGACTCGAAAGAGTATGAGGAAACATGGGTACTAACGAAATAGCATTCAGTTCTGGTGTCAAAATAGGCCCGCCACCAGAGAGAGAATAGGCCGTTGACCCCGTCGGTGTAGATACGATTAAACCATCAGAGCGTTGTGAAAATACAAAATCATTATTTATGAAGGCTTCGAACTCAATCATGTGAGCGACTTTATCGGCATGGAGTACCGCTTCATTAACCGCTGAATTTGCGCTTTTAAGTTCAGCATGTCGGTATACTTCTACTTCTAGCAGGAAGCGTTTTTCTTCAATGAATTGACCGCTTAGTACCTGCTCTAAACTTGCTTCAAAACCTTCTGGGTTTAAGTCGGTTAAAAATCCGAGGTTACCACGGTTTACGCCAATCACTGCAACGTCAAAACGCGCTAAAACACGTGCAGCACCTAACATGTTGCCATCGCCACCGACAACGATGGCTAAATCAGCACGCTCGCCTAACTCAACGAGTTTAACGAGGTTGTTTGCAGGCACATCTTCTAATTGCCGACCCGTTCGTTGCTCAACGAGCACCTCAAAACCTAACGCTCGTAAAAAGGTGTGTAATCGCTGTAGCGTTGTAGCCGCGGCGCTGTGGTTAGGTTTACCAATTAAACCTATGGTTTTAAACGGTGAGTCCATGGTACGTGCACTTAACTATTTCATAGGGATAGATTACATTAAAAATTAATGCTTTGAAAATAACTTGAAATAAACTTGCAGTGCCCAAATATCTTAGGGCAAGAGTCAAGATGTAAGAATTATGAAATTAAACCCCCGCGATCAACAAATTTTTTCAGCCGTAATGAGCCTATATTGTAATGGCGAGGGCCAACCAGTGGCTTCAACGCGCATAGCAAAGCAAAAGGGCATGGCTGTGTGCTCTGCCACAGTGCGAAATGCAATGGCAAGGCTTGAAAAAGAAGGGTTGCTTTATTCGCCACATACCTCGGCAGGCCGCGTGCCAACAAATGCTGGGTTTGACTATTGGTTAACCGAATTTTTCTCTTTGCCCGAAATTGCGACGTATTGGCAACCTCAACAAGCACAACTTGTTGAGCTGGCCCATGGCTTGAGCCAACGTTATAAAGTATGTTGTTGTGTTGGTTTACCGCAAGTGAGTTCGCAATTGGTTTTTAGGGTTGAAGTGCTTGACTTTGATGGCAGTGATTGGCTTATTTTACTGATTGATAGAGCAGGGCAAAGTCACAATATTTGTATTAGTAAACCTGAGGACGCCAGTGATTCGGTTCGCTATCAGTTTGCAACGTGGCTTAATACGGTGTTCAGTCAACAAACTCTGATGGAAGGTCTTTACCGTATGCAGGCAATGGCGAATACTGCACCGCGCAACTGCCATGACTCGTTGACCCAATGGACTCGCCAATTGAGCCAGAAACTGGGATCTGATAACAGTATTGTGGTAGGTGAAAACTATTTATATAAGCAAGTAGACTGTCAAACGAGCTTAAATATAGGCGTCTCTTTTTTAAATTTTGTTGAAGATAAGCTCGCATTTAGAAACGGTTTGTCGGTATTAAACACAGAACAACTTCCATTTACCGATTGTGATGAGTTAATGGTGATCAGCCTTCCTTACTTTAATAACCTCGAATATCAGAGTCGTTTTTGTGTTATTTGTCCAAAATCAGCACAAATTGAAGCAATCATCCAAGAATTTGAGTTAATCGGGTCATCAACCTCTTGAATCTTTTTATTCAATCCCCATAATTACCGCAGTTGTAAAGAATTGGAGCATTTAAGCTATGTCTGAGCAGACAAAATCACCAGAGCAAGAAGTTGAACTAAACGAAGAATTTGAACAAATGCAAGCGGATGTTGACGCAGCCGTTGAAGCAGCAGAGCAAGTTGAAGGCGAAGAACTAAGCCCTGAAGCTGAAATTGCACTACTTTATAGTGAACTAGAAGCTGCGAAGCAAACTATAAATGATCAAAAAGACAGTGTTGTACGTGCCGCAGCAGATGTTGAAAACATGCGTCGCCGTGCCGCACAAGATGTTGAAAAAGCTCACAAGTTTGCACTTGAGAAGTTTGCTAACGAATTATTACCCGTGATTGACAATTTAGAGCGTGCGATTGAGTTTTCTGACAAAGAAAATGAGCAGCTTAAGCCTGTACTTGAAGGTATCGAGATGACGGTAAAAAGCTTCAACGATGCCGTGTCTAAGTTTGGTGTAGAAATTGTTAACCCACAAGGTGAGCAGTTTAATCCAGAATTCCATCAAGCGATGTCAATTCAACCAAGCAATGATGTAGCAGCTAATACGGTACTTGCAGTTATGCAAAAAGGGTACACGTTGAACGGTCGTTTACTGCGTCCTGCTATGGTAATGGTATCGAAAGAAGCTGAATAAACGCTTTTTAGAGAAAAATGCCTGTCATAGACAGGCATTTTTTTTGTCTAATTTTCGATGCCAAAGCTGCACAAGTAGTATAAGGATAAGCGCACTGAACATCATGGCTGAAAATGGCACCGCACTTTGTGGGTGAATAAACGCGAGGATAGGTCCTACGAGTGCGCCACTGCCAAAACGTAACGTACCAATTACCGCCGTTGCAGTCCCTGATTTTTCCTCGAATTGCATTAAAATCAATGAGTCGGCATTACTTGCCACAATCCCCAAACTCATCATTAAAGGCGCTATGCTTGCGACGATAAAATACAGCGACAAATGCATTAAACTAAACAGCAGTAATGCTGAGCCCGATGCAAAGCCAATACCTAAGCCTATAAACAGTAATTTGCGCGATCCTAAGCGTGGTACAAGTCGGGTATTCATAAAGTTACCGAACATCAAGGCAAGTACGTTAAAGGCAAATAAAATACCGAAGAGTTGTTCATCTACTTTAAAAAAGTCCAAATAAACGTAAGGCACAGACGTTAAAAAGCAGAAAAATGCGAACGAGGCAAACATAGAGCTAGCGATGTCGGCACGCGCACTTTGACGTGAAAAGACGGTTTTATAGCTGTTAAAAAATAACGCTAAACCACGTTGCTGACTTTTGAAAATAGGGATATCAATTAAGTAAAGCTGCACAAGTGCTAAAATCGCAAAGCTATACGCAGCTAACACTAAAAATATAACCTGCCATGTCGAAATGCCCATAATTAAAGAGCCAAGCGTGGGGGCGATAAGGGGCGCTACCATCATGATCATCGATACATACGACATCCCCTTTGCCGTATTCTCACGGTAAATATGACGAATAATACCCGGTACAACCACGGTTGCCGCGGCACCAGTGAAAGCCTGTACTGCCCTAAGTGACCAAAAAAGCTCTATGTTATGGCAAAATGCCAGTGCTAACGAACTTAAACCAAACAGCGCTAAGCCTACTTTAGCCAGTAATCGTCTACCAAGCTCATCGGCAATAGGGCCAAAAAATAGCATACCCAGTGCATAGCCAGCTAAATAGATACTCAATGAAATTTGTACATTTGGCATGGTTGTTTGTAAGTCATTGGCAATGACCAACATCGCAGGTAGATACAAATCAATTGCCAGCGGAGTAATGGCGACAATACTTGCCAGTAACGGCAATAAAATGCGTTTATTTAATGTGTCGGGGGAAGGCATTGGAAACTCATTTATCAATCAATAGACCCCTATTGTAGCAGCGAGTCGTTCGTTGGTGAACTTAGTTTGCCTGCTAACTAAAAGATTTAACTGAAAAATCACATTTGCACGGTGGGAAATGTATTTTCATATAAAATTAATGAATGCTTTGCTATATTAGCAACAATTGCACTAATAGTATTTGTAAGGATTCACATGAAAAAGTTAATGATGGTCGTGTTAGCCACCGCTGTTTTAGCAGGGTGTAAAACGTCTCCAACGGGACGTACACAGATCGCGCTCTACTCAGATCAACAAATGAGTCAAATGGGCCAAGCAAGTTTTGCTGAAATGAAGAAAACACAGCCGATTAACTCCGACCCAAAAGTTAATGCGTATGTAAAATGCATCGCAGACGATGTGATTTCTGTTTTGCCGCGTGAATATGCTCAACAAGCATGGGAAGTGGTGGTGTTCGAAGAAGATTCCGCGAATGCGTTTGCATTACCAGGCGGCTACATTGGCGTACATACAGGATTATTAAAAGTAGCGGTTAACAGGGATCAACTAGCGACCGTGTTAGGCCATGAAGTTGCACACGTTATTGCTGAGCACTCGAATGAACGTGTATCGCAAAACTCCTTGATTCAAACAGGTTTACAAGTCGGTGGTGCTGCGCTTGATATGGGTAATGTGCAATATCGCGGTGAAATTATGCAAGCACTTGGACTCGGCGCACAATTTGGTGTGGTGTTACCTTTTAGCCGCTCACATGAATCTGAAGCTGATATTGTAGGTTTAGACTTAATGGCAAAGGCCGGCTTTAACCCAGAGCAGTCAGTGTCATTATGGCAAAACATGAGTGCAGCTGGCAGCAGCGGCACACCCGAATTCATGTCGACTCACCCAGCACCGGGTAATCGAATTAAAGAGCTACAAAAACACATGCCAACGGCTTTAAAAGCACAACAAGCGGCAAAAGCGCAGGGCAGAAACCCACAGTGTAAACTGTAATAAAATCTTACCAGAGCTGCTTATGCAGCTCTTTTTAATTCCATTTTGCACTTGGAGTTGAAGCAGGTAAAGTTCAACGTGATTGTGTCATGCTTGATAAATTAGCTAGTTCAATGACTGACTTGGCAAAAAAATATTCAGTAACATTACTTGAACAACAGCAAGATAAATCCAAAGCAGAGTATTTCATAGAAGCAAAATATATTGAAATTAACTCCATAGATGGGTTTTCCCATCGGTTAGACCAAGCTCATCAGCAACATTACATGTGCAACTAAAAAAGTGATGAGATTATAGCGAAAACAACGAATGAAATTGGTTCTGGAGTAGCCTTTGACGCTTGTGACCGCTTAGAGAAAATAGCCGTTGCGGGTGGTCGCTATGTGGCTAAATGGACTTCTAATCAATTTAATTAAAAAAAGCCTGTAGTCTAGCTGACTGCAGGCTTGAATATTGATAACTCGCAGCTCGCTAGAACGTCCACTCAACATGAAGTTGTGGGACTGATTCAGTGGTATCTGTGCCTAGTTTGTTATGCCAGTATTGCCACTCAAGGCCAAGTAACAGGGTATTCTCTTTCATGCTGATTGCATGACCTAAATCCCATGTAATAATAGGCTGTGCTAAAATCCATGCTTTAACGTCTTGACCGAATTCGTTTTCACGCTCTGCAATGTACTCAACATGGCCCGTCACATTAAATTTTTGTGAGCCAATAGTGAATGGGTAGCCCCATGCTACATCAATCATCCAGCTGTTTGTTTCAGTAGGAGCACCACCACGAGCAACACCTTCACTGTCATCAATGTAGGCTGTAAACAACGTTGATAAAAAGCTAAAACCTGGTGCTTGCCAGCTTAGTTTTACGCCGGGTAAATATTTTAGAACCTTTGAGTCTCCAGCAGCGTTAAAGCCCGCAGTTAAACCTACGTCAGCAATTGCACCATATGAAAAATCGTTGCCTGAGATTTTTGACAGGCTAAAGGTTGAATACCATTCACCATAGAAGTCTTTATCTTGATATCCATCTTGTAAATCATCATCACTGTAGTCAATAAAAAAGAAGTTATCGCCATAGTCATAACCAGATGCATGCTGTAATGACACAACCGTTGTGTTTGATTTAGCCAAAGAAAACGGATTTTTGTGCTCACCGTTATTGATGTGTAATTGCGTTGAGCTCCAATTAGCCGCATAGCTCGAAGTACTCGCTGCACATAGCGCAGCAATAGAAAGGATCTTTTTCAAGTTCATATCTCAATATTGATGTAGTCATAACAATTCACTTGATTAAGCGAATTAGTATATAAAGGGGGATACAAAGTGAGGATTATAGCAGATACGTCCTTAAAATGACGTATCTGCTCAAAAATATTTAACTTAGGCTTTATTACGGCGTAAGCATATTACCGCAATCGCAGTAAACGCGAGAATAAAACAATAATATGACGATGTAGATACTTGCCAAGGGCTGATTTTAAACGTTGCACCTAACAATAAGGCTTGTGCGCCGTAGGGCAAAGAGCCTTGTGTTACACAGGCAAAAATATCTAATAAACTGGCTGAGCGCTTGCCAGTGATTTCACCGTCATCGGCCAGTTTTTTCGCAATAGGGCCTGCAACAATAATAGACACCGTATTATTAGCAATACATACGTTACTCGTCATTACGAGTGCTGCAATACCTAATTGATCAGCAACTTTACGATGCCATTTAGCAATAATTTTCGTGATTGCCTGAATTTTGTTAGCAATGTAATCAAGGCCACCGTTTATACGAATAAATTCTGACAGGCCGCCAATAAACATAGATAACAAGAAAATTTCCTGCATATCGGTAAAGCCTTTGTAGATATCTTTTACAAAGCTTGCGCCTTCATAACTGCCTGTAAAGCCCATTAGTGCTGCGAAAATAATCCCGCTAAACAGCACCACAAATACATTAAATCCCATCACCGCTAGCACTAAAATAAAGGCATACGGAAGCACGAGTAATATATCGTAATCCTGTGTTTCAACCGCTTCAGCTGCCGGTGTTAAAAAGAACAATAATGCTATGGTGAGTGCAGCAGCAGGCAGAGCAATCTTTAGATTCTCGCGAAATTTATCTTTCATTTCACAACCTTGTGTACGGGTAGCCGCAATTGTTGTGTCAGAAATGATTGATAGGTTATCGCCAAACATTGCACCCGATACAATTGTACCGGCCATCAATGCAGGATCGATACCCGTTTTTTGCGCTACGGCGTAGGCAATAGGGCCAATCGCGCCGATGGTGCCCATTGATGTGCCCATGGCAGTTGAAACCACGGCAGCGATTAAAAATAAGCCCGGAAGTAATAAAGCTGGGGGAATAAGAGATAAACCGGCATTCACGACGGCATCAACACCCCCCGTTGCGCCTGCGACGGCAGAAAACGCACCTGCAAGAAGGTAAATCAAGCACATAGTAATGATATTGCTATGACCTGCACCTTTTATAAACGTTTCAACACTGTGGTTAATCGTGTTTCTATTTAAAATAAAGGCCAACATAATGGCAGGTAAAATAGCGACCGGTGCCGGTAGTTGATAAAAGGCGTAATCAACACCTTGAGATTGTAAGTATAAGCCTGCGCCTAAAAATAAGCCGACAAACACCAAAAGCGGCAACAAAGAAAGTTTTGCTTTTGTTTTATTAAATGATGGCTGCATCATATTCCTCGTTAGATAACCAAAAACACAGCCAAAAACTTCTTTTAGCTGTATTTAGTTGTTGTTTTATGAAAGTAAAAACAACAACAGCGCCCGCAAGCCAAAGACCAAATCGGCGCAAAGGAAGAAGTTTAAATGTATAGATGGCTAAATGCAAAGGCTATCTGTTATTATTGTTGTTATTTTATAAATCCAAAAAATTAGCGCTGTATTTTTTATAAGCTAACCTGACTATTACATGAGTTTTCGATAAAATCTAGCCAGCTAATAAGAATAGATAAGGTAAAAGTATGAACCGTATAGGTGTATTTGGTGCCAATGGCCGCATGGGGCTTGCACTATTAGAGGCTGTTACAAAAAATGAGCACTCTGTGTTAACGGGGGCGTATGTCCGTGAAAATTCACCGCTTATTAATTTAGCTGTTAATCAATTAAACAGTGCCGCTGATGCGGATGTGCAATTTAGCAAAGAAACTGATGTAAAAGAGACTGACGTACTTATTGATTTTACTTTACCTGCGGGGATGCGTAATCACCTCAAAACAGCGGTAGAAAAAAATATAGCCATGGTGATCGGCACGACAGGCTTAACCCACGACGACCTTGAAGCGTTAAACGATGCAGCAAAGCATATCCCGATTGTTTTTGCTCGTAACTATAGCGTAGGCGTTAATTTACTGCTTAACTTAGTGCAGACTGCAGCTGTGAAATTTGGCGATGACATGGACATAGAGATTTTTGAAGCGCACCATCGTCATAAAATTGATGCGCCCTCGGGCACGGCTTTAGCTATTGGTGAGGCTATTGCAGAGGCAAAAGGCTGGCAACATGATGACGTTGCACGTTTCGATAGAAGCCACGATGAACAAGCAAAATCGCAAAATGAAATCGGTTATTCGGTCATGCGAGGCGGAGATATAGTAGGTGAACACACCGCATATTTCGCAACTTCTGGCGAAAGACTAGAATTAACTCATAAAGCAAGTTCTAGAATGACCTTTGCCTTAGGTGCTGTAAGAGCTGCGGGCTGGTTGAAAAATAAGCCGGCTGGACTTTATGACATGCAAGATGTGCTTGACTTGAAGTAGTTTAGTTTCTTTTTTGGCAGTTTCAGTGAAAATTAAGTTAATAACGCTTATTTTTACTATTTTATTAATTATGATTAGATCTGAAAAGCAAATTACTGTAAAATAGCGCCAATTTGCCAAAAATTCATAAATGCGTGTTTCCAATCGCTTTAAACGGGCAGTAGAGCAAATGACTTTACTCCCGTTTTTTACTGTTAGGAGGTTAACTTGACTAAATCCGCTCTGTTAGTCCTAGAAGACGGCACAGTGTTTCGCGGTACTGCAATCGGCGCTGACGGCATGTCAGTCGGTGAAGTAGTATTCAATACGTCTATGACTGGTTATCAAGAAATTTTGACTGACCCTTCATACGCGGAACAAATCGTAACTTTGACGTACCCACATATCGGTAATACGGGTACTAACAGCGAAGACGAAGAAGCGGGTCAAATCTGGGCTAAAGGCCTAGTGATCCGTGATTTGCCACTGCTAGCAAGTAATTTCCGTAACGAGCAATCGTTAAGTGATTACTTAAAAGAACGCAATATCCTAGGTATTGCTGACATCGACACTCGTAAATTAACACGTATCTTACGTGATAAAGGCGCTCAAAATGGTTGTATCATTGCAGGCGACGAGTTAGATGAGAATAAAGCGCTCGAAGCTGCGCAAGCCTTCCCAGGCTTAAAAGGCATGGATTTAGCAAAAGTTGTCTCAACCAAGGAAAATTTTGAGTGGCGTGAATCAAGCTGGACATTAGGTGAAGGCTTTAAAACGCTAGAAGCAGCAGACGAGAAATTCCACGTTGTTGCTTATGACTTCGGTGTTAAACGTAATATCTTACGCATGTTAGTTGACCGCGGTTGTAAATTAACCGTTGTGCCGGCACAAACATCTGCTGAAGACGTACTCGCACTTAACCCAGACGGTATTTTCTTATCGAACGGACCTGGTGACCCTGAGCCATGTACCTACGCCATTGACGCAATTAAGGCCTTTTTAGAAACAGATACGCCAATTTTTGGTATTTGTTTAGGTCACCAATTACTTGCGCTTGCCTCTGGTGCAAAAACAGTAAAAATGAAGTTTGGTCATCACGGTGGTAACCACCCAGTTAAAGACCTTGACCGCAATGTGGTTATGATCACTGCGCAAAACCATGGTTTCGCAGCGGATGAAGCGACATTACCAGCGAATTTACGTGCAACTCACGTTTCATTATTCGATGGTACGCTACAAGGTATTCACCGTACTGATAAGCCTGCGTTTAGCTTCCAAGGTCACCCTGAAGCAAGCCCAGGTCCACACGATGCAGCACCTTTATTCGACCACTTCATCGACTTGATGCAAGCTCGTTCTAACTAATTTAACCGGAGTAACAATGCCAAAACGTACCGACATAAAAAGCATTCTTATCTTAGGCGCGGGCCCGATCGTTATCGGTCAAGCTTGTGAATTTGACTACTCTGGTGCACAAGCGTGTAAAGCACTACGAGAAGAAGGCTATCGAGTTATTCTTGTAAACTCGAACCCTGCAACTATCATGACTGACCCTGAAATGGCTGATGCGACGTACATCGAACCAATTCACTGGGAAGTGGTAGAAAAAATTATTGAAAAAGAAAAGCCAGATGCTGTACTCCCAACAATGGGTGGTCAAACAGCATTAAACTGTGCGCTTGACCTAGACAAGCACGGTGTGTTGGCTAAACACGGTGTTGAGCTAATCGGTGCAACTGCGGATGCCATCGATAAAGCAGAAAACCGTGAGCGTTTTGACGCTGCAATGAAAAATATTGGCCTTGAGTGTCCGCGTGCTGAAATCGCTCACTCAATGGACGAAGCACACGATGTACTTACTCGTATCGGCTTCCCATGTATTATCCGTCCATCATTCACCATGGGTGGTACTGGTGGTGGTGTTGCATACAACCAAGAAGAATTTGATGAAATTTGTGAGCGTGGTTTAGATTTATCACCAACAAATGAGCTTCTAATTGATGAATCATTAATCGGTTGGAAAGAGTACGAAATGGAAGTTGTTCGTGACAAAAACGACAACTGTATCATCGTATGTTCTATCGAAAACTTTGACCCAATGGGCGTTCACACGGGTGACTCAATCACCGTTGCACCAGCACAAACGTTGACGGATAAAGAATACCAAATCATGCGTAATGCATCGATGGCGGTACTTCGCGAAATCGGCGTTGAAACAGGTGGTTCAAACGTACAGTTTGGTGTGAATCCAGTTGATGGCCGTATGGTTATCATTGAAATGAACCCTCGTGTATCTCGTTCATCGGCTCTAGCGTCTAAAGCAACGGGTTTCCCAATTGCTAAAATCGCTGCGAAACTAGCTGTAGGTTATACGCTTGACGAGCTTCAAAATGATATCACGGGTGGTAAAACACCTGCTTCATTCGAGCCTTCAATCGATTACGTTGTGACTAAGATCCCACGTTTTAACTTCGAAAAATTCGCAGGTTCAAACGACCGTCTTACTACACAGATGAAATCAGTGGGTGAGGTTATGGCTATTGGTCGTAACCAACAAGAATCACTACACAAAGCATTACGTGGTCTTGAAGTGGGTGCAACAGGCTTTAACCCAATTGTTGCGCTTGATGACCCGAAAGCGAAAGAGAAAATCATTCGTGAATTGCGTGAGCCAGGTGCCGAGCGTATTTGGTATGTTGCTGATGCAATGCGTCATGGTATGAGCGTTGAAGATGTATTCGAATTGACTAAAATCGATCCATGGTACTTAGTACAAATCGAAGATATCTTAAAAGACGAAGAAACAATCAGCGAAGTAGGTATGGCTGGTTTAAATGCCGAGTTCTTACGCAAGCTTAAACGCAAAGGTTTTGCTGATGCACGTATCGCTGAAATTGCGGGTGTATCTGAAGCTGAAATTCGCAAAAAACGTCACCAATTAAATATCGTGCCAGTCTACAAACGCGTTGATACGTGTGCGGCAGAATTTAGTTCAGACACAGCTTACATGTACTCAACGTATGACGAAGAGTGTGAAGCGAACCCGTCTGACAAAGATAAAATCATGGTAATTGGTGGTGGTCCTAACCGAATTGGTCAAGGTATCGAATTCGATTACTGCTGTGTTCACGCGGCATTAGCGCTACGTGAAGACGGTTACGAAACAATCATGGTTAACTGTAACCCTGAAACTGTTTCTACAGACTACGACACATCTGACCGTCTATTCTTCGAGCCAATTACGCTTGAAGATGTATTAGAAATCGTTCGTGTTGAAAAACCAAAAGGCGTAATCGTTCAGTACGGTGGTCAAACTCCACTTAAACTGGCTCGTGCACTTGAAGCGAATGGTGTGCCAGTTATTGGTACGTCACCTGATGCAATCGACCGTGCTGAAGACCGTGAGCGTTTCCAACAACTTGTAGAGCGTTTAAACCTTCTTCAACCTGAAAATGCAACAGTAACGTCTCTAGAAGAAGCGATTGTAAAATCGGCTGAAATCGGTTTCCCTCTGGTTGTACGTCCTTCATATGTACTTGGTGGTCGTGCGATGGAAATCGTTTACGATGAAGATGACTTACGTCGTTACATGACTGAAGCGGTATCTGCATCAAATGAAGCCCCAGTATTGCTTGACCGTTTCTTAGATAACGCAATCGAAGTTGACGTTGATGCTATCTGTGACGGTGAGCAAGTTATTATCGGTGGTATCATGGAGCATATCGAGCAAGCAGGTGTTCACTCAGGTGACTCAGCATGTTCATTACCGGCTCATTCATTAACTGCTGAAGTACAAGACGTAATGCGTAAGCAAGTGACAGACATGGCACTTGAGCTTGGCGTAGTGGGTCTTATGAATACACAGTTTGCAGTGAAAGACGGCCAAGTTTACTTAATCGAAGTAAACCCTCGTGCAGCGCGTACAGTACCGTTTGTATCAAAAGCAACGGGTGTAGCACTTGCTAAAGTAGCAGCGCGTTGTATGGCAGGTCAGTCATTGGCAAGCCAAGGTATCACCAAAGAAGTGATTCCTCCTTACTACAGCGTTAAAGAAGTTGTATTACCGTTTGCTAAGTTCCAAGGTGTTGACCCAATGCGTGGCCCAGAAATGCGCTCAACGGGTGAGGTAATGGGTGTTGGCGAAACATTCGCCGAAGCGTTCGCTAAAGCACAATTAGGTGCAAGCAACACTTTACCACGCGGTGGTCGCGCGTTACTATCGGTACGCAACAGTGACAAACCACGTATTGTTGAACTTGCTAAAACTATGACAGAACTTGGTTTTGAGCTAGATGCAACCGGTGGTACTGCCAAAGCACTTGAAGACGCTGGTATTGCAGTTCGTCGCGTAAACAAAGTATTCGAAGGTCGTCCTCATATTCTTGATAGAATTAAAAATGGTGAATACAGCTACATTGTAAACACTACTGAAGGTCGCCAAGCGATTGAAGATTCGAAGGTGTTGCGTCGTGGTGCGTTACAGCACAAGACTAACTACACAACGACACTGAACGCGGCATTTGCTAACTGTACTGCTAACCAAGCAGACGACCGTAGCAAAGTGACGTCAGTTCAGGAACTACACCAGCGAATGAACTAAGGAAATGTGCCAAGGGCGAGTTATTCGCCCTTGGGATTAAGTGAGAATAATATGCAATCAATTCCGATGACGGTTCGTGGTGCAGCATTACTGCGCGAAGAACTTAACGAATTAAAAACAGTTACCCGTCCAAAAATCATTGCTGATATTGCTGACGCACGTGAGCATGGTGATTTGAAAGAAAACGCTGAATACCATGCTGCTCGCGAGCAACAAGGTTTTTGTGAAGGTCGTATTCAAGAAATTGAAGCGAAGCTTTCAAATGTACAAATCATCGATGTAACTAAAATGCCTCAGACAGGTAAAGTTATTTTTGGTACAACGGTGACTATCGTTAATGTTGAAACCGACGCTGAGGTTAAATACCAAATCGTGGGTGATGATGAAGCAGATATCAAAAATAACCTGATCTCTGTAAACTCGCCAATCGCGCGTGGTTTAATTGGTAAAGAGGTTGATGACGCCGTTACCATTAAAACACCTAATGGTGAAGTTGAATACGAAATCATTGAAGTTGAGTATATTTAATAGCTTAACCAAGCATTGATGAAGCCGCGGTTTTATACCGCGGTTTTTTTATGCCTGTTTACAGCCACCCAATTATTCGTTACGTTGGCGTTCTATTAACGATTATATAGAGGTGACAATGGCAAAAATTCACTACCCTAAAGCGCTTTCAAAAGGCGATAAAATAGCCATTTGCGCTTTTTCATCAGGGGTTGATCAAGCATATCACGCACGTTTAGATCTTGTGTTGGCGGGCTTAAAAGCAAAAGGCTTTCAAGTTATAGAAGGGGCATGCTTACGCGAAGCCCATAGTCCTGCAAAACAGCGTGCAGATGAATTAATGCAGTTTTTAACAGATGACTCAATTGCCGCTATCATGCCGCCATGGGGCGGCGATCTCACCATGGAAATTTTATCTTTACTTGATTTTAATGCGATAAGCCAAGCACAACCGAAGTGGTTAGTGGGATTTTCAGATATCAGTACATTTGCATGTGCTTTAACGACACGATGTGGTTGGGCAACACTGCACGCAGCAAATTTAATGCAAATTCACCCAGACGATCCTGATGAATACTTAGCAAACATTTTCAAAGCACTACAATTAGGTGAAAAAGGTCAATTAAATCAAGTGGCCTCACCTTATTACCAGCAGTCTGTTATAGATTATTCGCACCAGCCGCAGGCACAGTTTGATTTAACTGCACCGAGCCAATGGCGTTGTATAAACTACAAAGACACACGTAAAATTGAAGTGTCAGGGCGCTTGATAGGCGGCTGTTTGGATACGTTAGGTTTACTATTACCTTCTAATTACTACGCATTACATGAATTTAAAAAACAGTATGCACCTGAAGGACTTATTTTATATTTAGAAAATGCAGAGCTCAGCCCGATGGCACTTGCACGCTGTTTGTTATCGTTAAAATTGAATGATGTTTTTACCGATGTAAATGCCGTTGTGTTTGGTCGCAGCCCTGCAATAAATAACGACTGCTACTTTGATGAATACCAAGCAATTGAGCTCGCATTTAAAGGCAACTTATTTCCGGTTATTGTCGATGCAGACATTGGACATGTTGCGCCAAATTTAGCGCTTATAAATGGTGGTTTTGCAACGATTACTGCTGACTTAAGTGAAGGTATGGCGCGTAATGTGAAGGTCAATACAACGTTAAATTAAATATTACGCCTACGAGAGTAGGCGTAATAGAGGGCATGTAGCGCTTAAATCACTGAAATAATAGTATCTTTATCTAAACGCGATTTTGGTAATGCAGCATTATAATCTTGCTCAGGTTCGTGATAGCCAATTGCCAAAGCAACTTCACAGACATACCCATCTAGCTCATCAGCGAAAAGCTCACCGAGTAAATCTTTATCAACCCCTTCCATCGGAGTAGAGTCAATGCCTAAACGAGCCACGGCATGCATGGTATTGCCTAACGCAATATACGTTTGTGACTTAGTCCACTGTGCATTATTGCCTTGTTCATCGGTATTTAAATCAACAAAAGCAAAGGCACCAAAAGCGCTTTCTTTGTTTTCTGCTTTTGTACGTCCATTAGCAATGTCTGCCTCTATGACTTTTTCATAATCTTCACGTTTGTAGCGAGGGTTATAAGCAAATAATATAGTGTGTGAGGCGGCCTTCGCATGTAATTGATTAAACTGAAACTTGTTTGCAAAGCTGTCGTGTAAACGCTGTTTTGCTTGGTCTGATTCAATTACTACGAATTTCCATGGTTGCGAGTTAATCGATGAAGGAGTTAAGCGCAGTGCTTCTAAAATAACGGCCAAATCATCTTGGCTAATGCGTTTAGTTGCATCGTAGCGCTTGCTTGTATAACGGCGTTGTAAGTCTGAAATAATAGGGTGTGTCATGTAATTGCTCCCGCATGTATAACAATATGACTGAGTGTACGCCTTGCATACTTAGCGATAAAGCGCATAATTCAATAAACATTATCAAAAAATTTTAGTTAATATGTTGGTTGAAGATCTGAAATTAATCCTCAAGGTCGCTGAATTCCGCAGCATTACTACCGCTGCTGCAAAACTAGATATGCGCTCAGCAACAGCGAGTGCAGCAATAAAGCGTGTTGAGGCAGCTCTCGGTACTGAGTTATTTGTGCGAACAACGCGTCACTTGCGTTTATCAGCAGCTGGTGAGCGCTTTTTGCCTCAATGTCAGCAGGCAATTGCCATGCTTGAGCAAGCAACTCTTGCATTAAAAGGCGAGCATGATGAAATTGAAGGGGAGCTTAGAGTGGCGTTATCATCTGATCTGGGCCGTAATATGATTATTCCTTGGCTTGATGAATTATTAGATGAGTACCCCAAACTCAGCTTGAGACCGCATATCAGTGATAGTAATGTTGACTTTTACCGTGATTCAGTCGATTTTGCACTGCGCTATGGCTCGCCATCAGATTCCAATCTTTATGGTTTCAAAATTTGTAATGTGCCACGTATATTATGTGCAACCCCAGACTATTTAGCCAAGCATGGTATGCCTAAGCACCCGCATGAGTTAAAACAACATCAGGGGCTTTTTTATCAACTGCAAGATATCATTAATAATGTCTGGGATTTTACTGACGGCACAGAACGTTTTAAGGTAAAAATGCAAGGTCGCCGTGCCTCGAATGATGGTGATTTAGTCAGACGATGGTGTGTTGCAGGGAAAGGCCTTGCAGTTAAATCATGCATTGATATCAGTGATGATTTGCTTAATGAACGTGTAATACCTGTTATGCAAGATTATCCGCATTTATGTGCAGAGCTGTGGCTTATCTGTCCAAGTCGGCAATCAATTACACCTGCTGTTCGTTTAGTTCGGGATATATGCCGCGAAAAAACCAAAGCTATACTCAATCAACTGATTAAAAAGGGTATTTTAGATAAGCGGGTACTCGATAACTAATTATTTTAAGTATAGAATAACGAGGCTTATTCATCTTTATGGCTAAGCAACATTCTCAGGGTGGGGTGAAATTCCCCTCAGGCTTTATACTTTAAATTAAAGTGAGCCCGCGAGCGCTTTAGCCATGCTAAAAGTAAAAAGAAGCCACGTGGCGTGGCTTCTTTTGTTATTGCAGTTTTTCAATCGCGTCGTGTGCGCTGTTACTTTCTGGGTCTAGCTTGAGCGCTTTTTTGTAACTTGCTAATGCTTTTTGTTTATCACCGGCTGCTAAATATGCTTCACCTAAACTGTCAAACGTATTTGCGGAATCTGGATAAGATTGATTGTTGAGTTCAAACACCGTGATTGCGGCGTCTAGCTCACCCATCTGCATTAATTCATAGCCAAAGTAGTTTAGCGACCTTTCTCTTGGCGTATTACCATCACTCACCATTTGCTGATAGGTTTTCTTTAGCCCTTCAATACCTTCACGTTTAAATACGTTATAAAGTTTGCTATCTACATGCTCTGTCGCTTTTTCGTAGGGTTTGTCATAGTAGATTGCAAGTAAGCCATTAGTCATGGGGGTGAGTGGCGCACCACCGGTATTATTTAAAATGATAACCAGTAATTTGTCTTCGATTATCCTACTTATAAATGCATTAAAACCATTGATGCCACCGCCATGTTGAATACGTGTCAGGGGTTTTCCATAGGTGCTTTTATCAAGGTTAGTTACTTCCCAACCAAGCGCATAATTTCTTTGCTCAGACACGTGATACATCTGCTTTTTATATTCTTTGTTCAATAACTTATCTGAGTAAAGGGCTTGATCCCATTTTAGTAAATCTCGTGCTGTTGAATACATAGACCCAGCAGCATACGGGATAGACATATCTAAGTAGTCTGTATTGCTGTAGCCAGTTAGGCCATTGTCGTAACCCGATACGCGAAATTTAATTATTTTATTGTGAGAATCATAGCCAGTGTCGTTCATTCCGAGTGGATCTAAAATATTCTTCTGTAATACGTCTTTGTATTTTTGACCCGTTATCTTTTCAATTACTGCACCTAAAATAAAGTAGCCTGAGTTGCTATAACGAAATTCAGTGCCGGGTTCGAACAATAGATCATCACTGCACAATAAGCGGATAAATTCATCAACGCTGTAGTTGTTTTTACTATATTCGTCGCGAAATGTTTTTAATTGAGTGTAATTACTAAGCCCAGAAGTATGGTTGAGTATTTGTCGAAGAGTAATTTTTGCTGCGATATCTTGCCTGTAATCAGGAAGGTACGTTGCCAGAGGTTTATCAAGTTTGAGCTTACCTTGTTGCGCAAGTTGTAAAATGAGCATGGCAGTAAATTGTTTTGTAATCGAACCTATTCTAAATTTACTTTTCTCGCTGTGCTCAATATCCCATTCAAAGTTTGCGTAGCCATAACTTTTTTCAAACAGTACTTTTCCATCTTTAGCGACTAGTACATTGCCATTGAACTGCTTGTAGTCATGAAAACCTTGAATAAAGTGAGCCATCTCAGTTTGCGTATCTTGGCTGCGGGCAAGGCTTGTAAAAATAATTATTGAAATGATAAAGAGCAGTTTTATGTAATTTATAAATGTTTTCATTGCTGTCCTTATGATGAATCTAATCCATTCTAATTCCAAAAGAGGCAGTCTCATTTTAGCCGTGACACTATGTGAGCGATGGATTTTCTATTTAGTGTGATTTTTGTACTAATTCACAATAGCTTAATCATTATCTCATTGGAATATAATAGAAACATTCTATTACAATTCATTTATTAATAGAGTGTCTTACCACCTTGCGGTAAAGCCACGGTTGTCTATGTGTACAAAACCACCATGATGAGACGCAGGTTTATAACGGCCAATACCGCCAGTGTAGCGGCTTTGCTTTTGAAATTTTTCGAACAGTTTATAAAGTACATCGACATCGGCAATGGTGAGCTTGCCATCACCGTTTAAATCGTCCATGCGGCCATCGCCGTTTTCATCGATGTATAAATCAAATGCATCACCATATTGATGACGACTGTGTCGTCCATTACCAATAGAGCGATTGTAATGAGGTGTACGATAGCCACTGATAAAGGCAAATTTAGTTACTTTAATTCCTTCACGTTGCACAAATTTAAGTAAATCTTCGAGCATCATTAACCCGTCGTTATTAACATAAAGGTATTTTGGGAAACCACTCACTTGTTTACAAATCACATTTCTAACTTGCACATGAGGTGTTAATTGGCGTGTTAAATCCTGCTCTGTTATTTCAATAAGCCCTGATGGGGCATTGTACTGTGGGTTGTTTTTGTATGGAGCAGGGTACGTGCCAATTTGGTAATTATTCAGTACTTTGTTTTTGGCGTTAAACGGCTTTTTTACAATAACCATTAAGGTGCGTTCAGCGTGTGAATTTGCCAGTACTAAAGAATAAAACCCTGCTTTTTCAGGAGCATAAACGGCGAGGCTTGCTGGGCCTAACCGTTCTGTTTTTACATCTGACACATCGGTAGCAGAAAAGTCAGCCGTGTTATCAAGGGTGAGCACTTCATTCGCATCCATTACAATACTGTGCAGCGAGTTGTTGAGCTCAAGTGCACTGATAGGCAGCGTTATGCATGCAAACAACGTACTGATAACCACTAGGCTAAATTTCATAGATACCTCTAGATTGAATCATTTGAAAGTGGCTTAGTGAGTTTTTTTAGTAACACAGGATCGCGATTATACACATCAGAGTAAAAATGCAGTCCATCATCTGTATTTGCAGCCACGGTCCAATACATTAAAAAGACATCAAGCGGATTTGACAGGGTTACTTTTTGTGTCTCTTTAGCTGAGATAGCGTCATCAATTTTACTGCGAGACCAACCATCCGAGGTTCCTAATATTTTTTCAGCGAGTGTGAGTGGCTCATCAACCCGCACACAACCATGACTGAATGCACGTTGGTCTTGCTGGAATAAACTTTTTGCAGGAGTGTCGTGCAAATAAATTGAGTATTCATTTGGGAACATGAATTTGATTTGTCCCAGTGAATTATTTTCTGAAGGTTGCTGTACAAACCAATACGGGAAGTTTTTGCGGCTCGCATTAGCCCAGTCAATGCTCTTGCTATCTACGGGGTTACGGCGGCTATCTACTACCACAAAGTCCTTTTCATTCAGATAGTTGGGGTTATCTTTCATTTTCTTAATAATCCCTCCAGAAATACTCCGTGGTACTGTCCAAGTCGGGTTCATTACTATGTAACTCATTTGCCCTTTGAATATGGGGGTTTTTGTGTAGTTTTGGCCTACAACTACATTGGTTTTCCATTGAAGTTTGTTATCTTCGAACAGATAAAGCATATACCCCGCAATATTAACGATTAAAAAACGCTCGGTAATGGTGTTGTCTACCCAGCGAATGCGCTCTAAATTAACTAAGATATCATTAACATATTCACTGTAATCTCTATTGAGCAGCTTTATGGTTTCATTTCCTATTACACCATCGTCAGCAACTTGATGTAAATATTGGAATTTTTTAACAGCCTCAACAAGTTCATTGTCGTAACTGGTTTCATCTGAAATTCCAGAAGAGTAGTAGTTTAAGCGTTGTAGTTTTTGTTTTAATAGTGGCACAGCGGGGTCTGATTGACCGGGTTTTAATACCTTATTTTGTAATGTGATATTTGCAAGCTCACCTTTGGTGTCAAGTTCGCGATAAAAAACCAATGCATCTTTCAAGGTTTTATAGTGGGGCAGAGTGGGTTTTAAATCATTAAGGCCTTTTTCGAGGCTTTTTGATTTTACATGTTTAAGCAGCGCTTTTGCAGCGGCATCTGGGGTGACATCAGACTGCTCGTAATTCCATGTGTCGGATAGTAGTTTAGGGTTCACTTTACCGCGAATCAGGTGTTTTGCGTAAGTCATGATGGCATCGGTCATCAGCACATCGAATTGTGCTTCGACGGCTTGCGTGCCGCGCTTGTCAATTTCTTTTGCCAATGCCATCAGCGTGTCAAAGTGGTAATCGTTAGGGAAAAGTCCTTCAAGCTCAGCTTGTGCAATTAAATTAAGAGCTTGTTTTGTGTACGCAAAATCAGACCAAACACGTTCAAAGTTATTTGCTTTGTAGGTGGCAACAGTCATTTCAGGGGAGTGGATTAGTTCGCTTTCTACAGAATGAGATTCGCCAATTAAAATAGGTTCAAGCTGTTGTTGTAAATATGGGTTTTCAGCCAGCGCAGGAATACAAAAAGATAAACAACTAACCAAGGCAGTGTAGCGAATAAATTTCATAGCTATGTCCTTATAACGTGTTTGTAAGAGTGACACTAATTAGCATTAATACTTAATTATTCAGAGGGGTAAAACCTGATGCTGACAGCGTTAAAAATTTCTGATTTTGAACAACGAAATTTTGCAGTGCTCGCGACGAGGGTTTTCGCCTAAAAATAACTCTTAGAATATGCAAATTAGTATTCTTTGAATTTGTTTCTTTTTTACACACTTAAGCTTAGCAAAGTTATGAAAATTTTAGGAACATATTTGTTTATTTTTTTAACAAAAAACGCTTGGTAAGAAAGCTTACCAAGCGCTTGGTTGGGATAAGGAGAGGGCTTAGTTACTCGATGTCTGTAGTGGAGCATCAGGCGTTGTTTTTTTGCCTCTTAGTTTAGCAATTAAACGCTTGAAGTCTTCTAATGCTACGTACTGACATGGAATTAAAATTAATGTAATCACGGTCGCAAATAACACACCAAACGCCAGCGATACAGCCATTGGGATAACTATTTTGGCTTGTAAACTGGTTTCCATAATTATTGGCAATACACCTATAAATGTAGTGATCGACGTTAATAAAATGGCTCTAAAGCGGCGTGCCCCTGCTTGCATTACTGCCTCTTTAATTGCGACTCCTTCTGCTCGGGCTTTATTAACAAAATCGACCATTACGAGTGAATCATTCACAACTACACCTGCAACCGCAATAATGCCGAACACCGACAGGCTGCTCATGGTCATCCCTAAAATCATGTGACCAAACATGGCACCAATCACACCAAATGGAATAACCGACATGATAATAAATGGCTGAGAATATGAGCGAAGTGGAATCGCTAATAATGCAAAAATAATCATCATCGACAGAGCAAAATCACGTACTTGCTCAGCCACACTGTCCATTTCTTCTTGAATACGTCCTGCTACATTACTTTCTACACCTGGGTAGTTTTTAAGTAGGCTGGGTAAATACTCATCACGAATTTCTTTTGCGATTGCAAATGGTTCTGCTTGCTCGGTATTAACCGCAGCCCACACATTAACAGTACGCTTTGCATTTTCTCGGCGAATACGGTTAACCCCATCTACGATATTTACTTTAGCAACTTCTGCCAGCGGCACTTCAACACCCGTTGGCGTAATGATACGTGCATCGGTAATGTCGCTCACAGCATTGCGTGATTCTCGTGGATAGCGAATCATGACTTTGATCTCTTCACCTTCGCGAAGAATACGTTGTGCCTCTAATCCGTAGTAACTAAAACTCACTTGTGAAGCAACATCAGACAGTGTAAGACCTAAGCTATACGCAAGAGGTTTCAGTTCTAGCTGTACTTCATCGGTCGCCGATTGTAGTGAGTCATTAACGTCACCAACACCTTCCATGCTGTTAAGTTTCTCTTTAAGTTTTGCTGCGACTTCTTTTAGTTTGTTAATGTCTTTGCCTTCTAAGCGAAAACTTACATCGCCATCATCACGGCCGCCATTCATTATGCTGTCTTGAATGTTAAGTGTTTTTACACCAGGCAGTGGCGGCATTTGTTCACGCCATAACGCACTTAACTGAAATGTATCGATAGGGCGTAAGTCAGGCTCAACTAAAATAGCCATAATATTGGCATTGGTGCGACCTCGTAAGCTGACTGATAAGTCACGGATCATCGATTGACCATACTGCTCTTGCAGTTGCTTATCGACATTTAATATGACGTTTTCAATTGTTTTTGCTGTCTCAAGCGTTGCTTGCTCAGATGACGATAAGTTCATTTCGACTGAGATGCGCGGAAAGTCATGCGGAATTTTAGGGTTCGCAACAAACTTCACTAAACCACCTGCAAACATACCACCGCTCACAATAAGGACACAAATAAAGCCAACAATAACGGTATATCGATAGTGAATACAGTGACCAATAAATGGCGTGTAATAATTATCGACAAAGTTTTTCAAACCGTTATCCATACCTAAACGCAAACGATGTAAAGGGTTTTTAGGGTTGGCAGGTTTATTTTTCATTGCCGCTAGGTGAGCTGGTAAAATAAGTTTCGATTCAATCAAAGAGAAAATTAAACATAAAATAATTACCCCACCAATGGCTTTAGAGAACGCAGAACCAGGTCCCGACGCCAGTGTTTGCGGTAAGAATGCAGCAATGGTTGTTAGTACACCAAATGTAGCAGGAATGGCAACGCGTTTTACACCACGCACAACGTTATCAAGGCTATGGCCGTGTTTTTCAATTTCAGCACTGGCCGACTCACCGACCACAATGGCATCATCAACGACGATCCCCAGAACTAATATGAAGGCAAACAAGGATGCAAGGTTAACGGTGATATCTAAAAAGCCCATTGGCATCATTAAAAAAGCACCTAGGAAAGACACAGGCAACCCCATCATGACCCAAAATGCTAATCGCAATGGCAAGAATAGGGCGAGTACCACCATCACCAAAATACCCCCCCAAATCATATTATCGATCATCATATTTAGACGACCTTCAAGGTAGTAAGTTAAATCGACAATAGGCGATAATTTTACACCCTCTGGTAAGAGTGGGGCTTTATCAGCAAGGTACTGTTTAAGAACCGCTGCAACTTTGGTGATATCTTGATCTTTAGAGGCATTAACTTCAAACGTTAATGAGTTTTTGCCATTGTATTTTGAGTATTGCAGACCCTCTTCAAAGCCATCGTTCACGGTGGCTACATCGCCAAGTAGCACTTGTGCGCCATCGGGTAGGTGCAATAACGGGAGGTTTTCAAACTCTTTACCACGGTAAGCTTGGTTTTCAACACGCATTGAAATATAACCATTTTCAGAGCGAATTTGACCCGCCGACATATTTGCCGAAAAGCTACGCACGGCAGTCGCAATATCCCGGAACGTTAAACCATACTCGCGAAGTTTATCAGGGCTTATTTCAATGCCAATTTCATAATTTAGGCCACTGTGAAATTCAACTAAGTTGATTTGCGGTAACGCTTGAAGTTCATCTTTTATGTCGTTACCCAGCTCTTTTAGTTGGTAATTGCTCATATCGCCATAAAGCGCCAAGATCATGACTTCTTGCTCGTACTTATCACGGCGAACAATAGGCCGTTCCATCTCTGCAGGAAAGGTATTAATTGAGTCAACTTGCATCTTGATTTCGTCAAGCACTGCTTGCGGATCGTATTGTTCTTCAATTTCGATCCAGGCTTGTGAAAACCCGCGATTCGAATAGGTAATTAAGCGTTTAATACCTTCGAGTCCTTCAAGTGACTCTTCGACTTTTATGGTGATGCCTTCTTCGACTTCTTGTGGAGCAGCACCCGGATAAACAGCTTGAATGCTGATCCAGTTACTTTCAAACTGTGGGAACATCTGTTTACGAACAGACATAGCTGTTAGTAAACCGCCCACTAAAATAAAGATCATGAGGAGATTTGCTGCAACAGGGTTGCGAGCAAACCACGCGATTAAACCTTTTTCTCTTTGCGTGGTCATGGCTTAGTCCTCTTTTAACGCGAGTTGCGTGGTTGGCGCGCTTAACTCAGCGTTATCTAACTTTACTGCCATCCCCTCAGTGGGGTACTCAAGGGCTGAGGTAATGAGTTTTTCACCATTCGCAAGGCCGTTATCCGCGATCACCATACCATTTTGTTCACGCACGATATGAAGGGTTTTAAATGTCAGTGTTTCGCCTTCTTGTAAAACGGCGATTTTGTTGTCTTTTACTAAGTGGTGTGGCACAACAATGGCATTATCTAAAGCGCGACCTTGAATAGTCGCGTTGATGTATGAGCCAAAACGTAATGGATTTTTTTGCTGGTAGGGCGTAGCAACTTGGGCAACTAAATAATTCATTCGACTGCGTTGGTCTACCACACCTTCAGTGCGAACAATCGTAGCTTGCCATGTGGTTTGTTTACCAGCAAACTCGGCGCTAATAGAAACGTTTGCACCAATACCTTGATTATCCAGATACTGTAAGTCTTTATCGGCAACGGGTAAGCGGATTTCAGCAAGTGAGGTAGAACTTAAACTGCCAAAGCTGTTACCCGGGTTAACAACACTGCCTAAACTAATTAAGCGTTCTTCGATAATGGCATCGTAAGGGGCTTTAATATAAGTACGTTCTAAGTTGCGTTTAGCGCGCTTAACGCTTGCTTGCGCTGCACGGTAATTAGCAAGTTTTTCAGCGAGTTGTGGTTTACGTAGGTAAAGTTCAGAGGGAATAACTTGATGAGAGTCGCCTTTGATACGATCCCACTCAGCTTGCGCAACAGAAACTTGTGCACGTTCAATCTCCAGTGCAGAACTTGCTTGTGCAAGCCCAGCTTCGGCTTCGATAAGTGCTGCTTCGTAATCATTTGGGTCAATTCGTGCTAGAATGTCGCCTTGCTTAACAAATCCGCCTTGTACAAACTGATCAGAAAGCGATACAACTTGGCCGCTAACTTGCGCTACAAGCTCGGTGTGATTCTTTGGCTTAACAATGCCGTACGATTTTACATCGAGAGTAATCGTATCGAAGCTCAATGGTTTAATCGATACAAGCGGACGCGTATCTTGTTCTGGTTTTTCGACAGGGGCTTGCTTCATTGAGGCAAACGCAAAAGCCATTCCTAAGCCGCCGACTAAAACGGCAATAGGGAGAATGATTTGTTTTTTACTAGCCACGGGATATTCCCTCACGGTTGACGGTAATGATTAAATTTAAAATTTGTTAGGCTAAGCATACGCAATAAAGTGTTTACAAGGCGTTTGAAGATGTAACAAACCATTACACATATTACAAAGACGCGATAAAGGTTCTTAAAGAGGTACGTGATGACAGATAAAATGGCATGTAGATTAGGCTGTGGCGCCTGTTGTATTGCACCTAGTATTAGCTCACCCATTCCAGGGATGCCAAACGGCAAAGCGGCCGGAGAGCGCTGTATTCAGCTTGATGAGAATAATTTGTGTAAATTATTTGGTGATGCCTCAAGGCCAAAGGTGTGTAGCGACTTTTCTGCCACGATAGATGTGTGTGGCACGACTAACGAACAAGCATTGTATCTAATTACCGAACTTGAACAGATGACATAAATTTGGCTGTTGTTTCTGAAAAGCTTTAAACAATATTTATCATAAAACATTTAGCAAGCTGGTTCTATTTTAGTTACGATACACTGATTTTGTAATTAAGGAAGAATATGAGACACACATCCAATGAAGCGTGGTTATTTTTGTTGTTAGTTGTATTAGCTATTGTCATGCCATTCATTATCGGTTTAGTGGTGGTAAAAACTTACCGAAGATTTAAACCCATAGAACAGGCTGATACGGATTCTGTATCGATTATGAGTTCGATTGAAAGCAAAGATAGTTTTTTTAAAATATTATTTGTGGGTTTTTTAGTTAGCTCTCCGATATTTTATGGCTTATACCATTCATTTTTAGCTTAAGAATGTAACCGAAAATACCAGTCTTATTGACTGGCATTTTTGGTTTGTGAACTACCAACTATACGTAGCGCTTAGTGTGTATTGCTCGCCACGTCCTGGAGTGCCGGGGACTTCTTCGAATGATTCATCCCATATGTTGTCTGCTGCTAAAGTAATAAACACATTTTCAAGCTGAGCCGGAGTGAATTTTAGCGTCAGTTGCGTAAAGAAGGCTTCATCGCTTGAGCGTCTCAGGCGATTGCTGTGCTGTTTACGCCATTCATTATCAATACGCAGTTCAAGTACGTCCATTGGTTGCCAAACTGCACCGAGTGTTACACGGTGATCTGGATAGTTTAGGGCGTAAAAACTCGCATCAATATCCGCTGCGCCATAATCTTCGGACTTTTCTAAATAAGTGTAGCTGGCAATAAGCTCGGTGGTGTCAAACGACTTATTAGCTAGGAACTCAACCCCTAAAGTATCAATATCAACAGGGTTGGCAAAACGCGCTGAGGTTGCATCAAAGCGGTAGGTCCAGTCAGTGAGGTTTTTATCTTTACGATAAAATATCGCTGAATCTAAGCGCCATGTTTGCTCTTCAATTAGTAAGCCTAACTCGAGGTTGTCGGTCGTTTCGCGCTCAAGGTTGTAGTTACTTCTGAATAAACCACCTGTTTCGCTGCCACCAATCGCTGTATAACCTGGTACTTGAGTTGCCTCTGCGTATGACGCATACCACGTGTGTTCACTGCCATTTTGATTGACAACTTTAAGGCTCGCATCAGCAATGAAGGAGGTATCTGAACTATCACGATTTGTGTTATCAAATACTACACCCGCACGCACGGTAAGCTGTTTGTCAGTAGCAAGTGCTGTTGTGTATTCTGGCAATACGCTTAACTTTGTGTAATTGCGTGAAGTAAAGTTGTTTTCAAGAGAAGTAGACTCAATAGAATCTGCAATAAATTGCCCTGAGTAGTTAATTGCATATGCCGTGTTGAGTGCGTGGCGGCCCGATAACCCCAGTGATTTTACCGTTGTTTCGTGAAATGCTTCAAAAATAGCGGGGTTTTCACGTGATAATACATAGTGATCGTTATGTTTACGATAATAACCAGTCACTTCAAATGTATTGCTCGCACCGTACAAGTGTTTGTGGTTTAACATTACCAATGTGGTTTCAAGATCTTCGGTTTCATTAAAATTAAACGGCGTGTATAAGTTGGGCCAACCAAAAAACTTTGCTTGTTTACCGAACATTAAATCAGTTTGTGAAGTGTCACTTGCCAGTTGAATGCGTGCCGATGCGCGTTCAAAATCATGGTCACCATTCTTAATAGAACCATCACTTTTTGAATGCGAATACTCACCTTCAAAGCCTAAGCGCCAATCAGGCATGCTCTCAAGCTTTTGGCTGTGCGCTGCATGAATACTCTGTAAGTTAAAGCCATTGCTACCAACCCCTAACGAAGCACTCCCTGTGCTTGTAATAGGTCGCCAGCCAAATGAAACGGTCCCTACAGAGCTATTCATGCCATATAGAGCGTTATCAGCACCGGTTAGAACCGCTGGGCCTGCTAGCATCTGCGGTGCAATAGGAATTTCTGCAAAGTAATGCCCTGACTGTGGATCGAATAAGGTGCTGCTGCCAACACGAAAGCCGGTATTTTCAAAAATACCACCCCGTATCGTCACATCGGCTTGTGCCTCAGCCATATTACGTGATTGTAAGTCGACACGTGGGTCGTATTCTAAATTTGAAACGGGCGCATCAAAGGTGCCAACAGGTTCTTTATTGGCTGTTGCTGATACTTCAACGGTGATTTGTTCAATGTTGTTTGCTTCTTCTGCAAACAGTGAGCAAGTGACGAATAATGCAGGAAGTGTGAAGTGTACCGCTCGTACCATCTAAAACTCTCTTATGATTACTGTGTTGAGAGCAGTGGGGTTAATTACCGTATAAACATGGCAAACCACTGCAAAATTGCGGCTATTGTATCTGAATCACTGAGTTATACCACTCCAACCAGCATTGATTTAGGCATAAAAAAACCGCGAATTAATCGCGGTCTTTTATCGAAACATGTAATTATTGCTTCACTGACTGTGGCGGAAAGTTACTTAAAATATTCGCGACAGTTTCTTTGATCACTTCAGTACGTTTTTCTGGTGACTGGTTCTTTTGTAAACGACCTTCTTTAGCTCCACGCCAAACAAGTTGGTTAGAAGCGCGGTCGACAACATCTAAAATTAATGTGCCTACTTCGTACTCACGCGTTGTTGTTTGCGTGTTGTAGCCCATGCCCCAATAATTCCAGCGTGCGCCATAACCAACATTAAACGTATCTACATCGATTTTAGTATCAACAGATGCATGGTAGTTAATAAGTACATCAGCTTGTGCAACGTCAACCAGTTGCATACCACTTTTTTCAAGTTCAGCATTTACCGCTTCGCGGACACGCTTTTCCATTAATGGACTGATTTGGTAGTTTGCAACATTCTTTGTTAGGCTCGCGTTAGGAACCCACGAGAAAGTTTTATAGTTGCTAAAGTCAGCTGATTTATCGTAATCCCAATCAGGGGTTTTAGCACAAGCCGCTAAAAATAAAACAGCCGTTGCGATTAATAAGTTCTTCATACTGTTTGCTCCTTGGCAAAAATTTCCACTACTTGATTGATAACATAACACAAAAATAATTCAACTGAATGATTATTTAGTTACTATGGCACATTTCAAAAAAAGTAATGTAATAGAATGTAAATATAGTCATCCTTGACTGAATCATTTATTAATTTATGTGATTAGGCGCTGTGTTCGACCTCAATCCAGTCTTTTTCATCAACCCAGTTTTGTGCCCCATCTTTTACTGTCCGAATAGGCACAATGTAGTCACAACTCACTTGTGGCTTAACAGATGCAAAAATTGGCACAAAGCCAAAACTCAATGCGGTTTCTATTATTGCTTTTTGGTTTTGTGGGTCGATATCCGCTGCTTCATCAATATAAATAGGGATACGGTATAAGTTTTGTTCTTGATCACTTAACAGGTAGCGAATAAACAGCATGCCACATAGTAACTTAATTGTTATACGTGTGCCGTTAGAGCCCGCGGAGTCAATTTTTTCGAAGTGCTCTGTTTCACCTGCACGGTTTACTACCTCAAAGCGAATATCAAATAAATCGGTCAGTGTTAATCCCGCTTTATCTGAAGCGAGCTTAATTAAATGATCTTTTGCTTCGTTTACTGCCGACTCACTGTACGGCTCTTGGCTTAATAAATCGAGAGTATCACCTTGCTCAAACTGGTTTGAGGTACTGATAATGGTGTCGATGCTATCAACCAACATTTTTCGCGGGATCACATTGATCTTAAAGGCTTGTAAGTTTGAAATACGATGCTGACTAATGCCTTTGTTAAAGCTATTCATTTCGCGGCGAAGGCGATCTAGGTCTTCACGCAGGCCTTTAATGGTGGCGGCTACTTCGGTAAGGGCAACTCGGCCTTGGCGCTCAACCGCATCGCGTTCGTTATCAATATTGTGAAACGCGCTTATTAGTTTTTCGTACTTAGTGAACTCATCGTTTTCGTTATCGAACTTTGTAATTCCTGCATTGTAAATATGCATGTAGGTATTGCGCACGTTGATATCAAAGTTTCTCAGCTCTTGGCAATCTTTATTAAAATGATGAATGAGATCACTTAAGTTATCAAAATCAATGCTGATTTCGATCATGTACGGCGTTACTTTGCCCGAGTAAAAATCGAGAGTATGGTCAATTCGCTCCGACTTAACTTGGCGTAAGCGGTCAGCTTGGCGGGCGAGTAGATCTTTTTTCGATTTGATAATTGAACGACGATCACTAATTGACCCACTGTTTTTTTGGATATCTTGCAGGTAGTCGTCCACTTGTTCGCGTTCAGCATTTAGCTGCTCTTTAAGCAGGGTTTGCGCATCAACAGATTGTTGCATGATTTCAAATTGCTCAAAGCGTTTTAACGCCTCTTCAGAGGCCATTAGCTCATCATAAAGCGCGTCTTTCTCTTTTTGCTTTTGGGCGACATTGGCAGCAACTTCGCGCTGTTGTTTAAACTCTTTTAATGAGTTTTCAAGTGCGGCTAATTGTGCGGTTAATTGCTCTTTGTTTTCGCCAGTTTGCATTTGCACTGGGCTAAGCTTTTTGAGCTTAATCGTTGCACCCGGTAGGGTAAGAATACCGCCTTTTACGTTGGCTGATAATTGCTCTAAAAATTCCCCAAAGGCATCTTCGTCAGTAATCTCGACATCCCCATTGCTGGTGGTCGCAAACGAGAGAATATCGGGATTGAGAATACGCGAGATTTCTTCAACCTCTTTTAAAGACAAGTCTTCACGCATACGAGTAAAGAGGTTGAACTCTAAGTTTTTCAGCTGCAGCTTTAAGCTTTTAATTTGCTTTTGTGTTTCGCTGATGCGGTAATCAAGCGTGTGTAAGCTTTGCCCTTGTGCGCTGTTTAATGAATGCGACAGCGACTCATAGTCCTGCTTAAGCTGGGTAAGGCTAACTTTTAAAGTGGCTTTATTAACCAGTTCAAACTCAGATTTTAATGCTCGGTAGTCTAAAAACCATTGCTCAATTTGCGTTTGTTTGCGTTCAATATCGCGAGACTGTTGAATGTATAACTGTTGCTTTTGTTCAAATTCGTGTTTTTCGTGCTCGATATCTTCAAGGGCAATATTGAGCTCTGCTAGCTGCTCTTGTTGATAGCTTTCAAAGTCAATTAAAGCTTGGTCAATCTTAGGTGCGTACGCAGCCAGTTTACCTTTTAATACGGTTTGATTTTCAAGCATAGATTCAAGGGCTGCAATAGGCTCTTGCATTGATTCTAGGGCTTTTAACTCGCGTTTGGCACGGTTTACTTTGTCGAATGAGCGACGCCATACTTCATAAAAGTCTACCCGAGAGTTTGACATATGACGCTCAAACACACGCAGCATAAAGCGTTTAACATCACTGGCACCGAGCTTGTGCAAGTTAAGAATACGGCGGAAGATTTCTTTGTAAATTGCCGAGTCTTGTACGTTATTCAGCGGGATCATTTTTAAATTGATATCGCCATCAAACGGCGTCGCACCACCAGTTAAAAGGGCGTTGAGCTCTTGTGCTTTAAGTTCAATAGGATTGAATCCTTGCTCTTTTAAATGATTAAACAGCTTAGTGAACTTAACAATAGTTTTGCCTTGGGTGTAATGGTCAAGGTGTAGTTTGCCCTGATAGCAAAAAAACTGATGTGCGAACCCTGCAATTTTACCCAAACCAGCAACCCCAATGACCACTGGGCCGTTTGGTAAGTCGGCTTCAAGTAATATATATGATTGGTCGGATGAAAAATAAAACTTTCGGGTTTCATCTAAATCGTGACCATCCCACTCGGTAAGGCGTAAATCATTAATTAGCGGAAACTGCAGGGCATTAATAACAGAGCTTTTTCCGGTATTGTTAGGGGCACAAATCGAGCTACTTTTATCAAGCGGGATCACGCATTTTGCATAGCCAGCGGTATTTAATAGCGCAAGCTTACTGAGTCCGTATAGGCTTTGGCTTTGCATTATTCGTCATCTCCTAGATAGGTTTCTTCGTTTACTTCCATTAATGCATCGATGTAACGATAAATAGGGGCTTGTAGCATAAAGCCGTTTTCAACTTCGCGGGCAAGTCCTAAGCGCACCATACGTAGATACACATCTTTACGTAAATCTGAGCCAGAGAAAATTTCAAGTTGATCAAACAAATGTTTATTAATTTGCACAAGGGTTTGCATGAGCTCTAAGTCATTAACCTCGTCGAACAAAGCGCGCATCGGGTCTTTACCTGTGTTGGCATAGTGTTCAATCAAAATGTAAATAGTCAGTGCAATAGCGCGCGAGATCTTGCCCATATTAGGTGTGCTTTCATCGCTGCCAAAGTAGTAATAGCCACGGCTATCGTGTTGTAAATCATGACCGAGTGCATTGAATAGGGCGCGATAAGCATCAATGTGTTGATCAAGCTCTTGCCACATTAAGGTGTCTTGCTCGCTAATGTGATAGCCTGAGGTGAGCTTTTTATTAATCGCTTGTAGATGTGTTAAATCATCTAAATTAATATCTGTCATAGTTATTGCTCTGTTGCTTGTTTGTCATCAGCAGGCGATGAATTAAACGGGTAGAGTGAAAAGTGCTGCTGGGCAATCTTTATTTTTACTTTTTCTTGGCTTTGGCTGATTTCAAGGTCGCCATCGCTAATGAGTTTTTGATATAAAAACAGCATTTCGTCAGCGTCAAGGTCGGGGTAGCTTTCATCTAAGAAACTAAGCAGCGGTTGTGACTTTTTGGTGGCCTTTTTGAAGCGCTTTTTAAACTGTGATTTTACATCGTTGTAATCGGGGATATTAGGGCTTTGGTACGCCGGCACATCTTGATGCTCTGGTAGCTCGTATTCATCGTGCTCAAAGTCAACTAAACCTGCCATATAGGCGATAATATGGCGTTGTTGACCAAGTGAAAAGCGTTGTGAATCAGAAACAAAATTAGGTTGCACGGCGCTCAGCATGTTATCAACGCCATTTTTACGCACAAGCCCAAGTACTTTCGCTGCTTGGCGGGTGATTAAGTTATTACGGCGCAGCTCTTCACGCAGTGGCATTAGCATATCAGCACTTTTACGCAGGCTTTCGCGACCCACTAAATGCATTTCTAAAATACGCGTTCGAAGTTGCTCAAGCATGCGTTTGTCTTGGTATGACTTTCCGAGCCGATCAATTTGTTCAATCTGAAGGCTTATTTGCGTTTCAATGGTGTTAAAACAAGCATGGAAATCGCCGCGTATATCAACCATTTCAAGCATTGGCTCTATGTATTCGTCAAATGCTTCTATAACAGCTTGATAGCGTTTTTGTAGCGATTGTACTGCGTTATTAGCTTTAGCTTGTTCAACAATATTTAAAATAGCGTTTTCGTTATGGCTAAACAGTTTCATTATTTTGCGAACCCGATCATCCATAATTCGGCTAAAGCGACGCAGCTCGTCGTAATCTTCAATTTCTCCGGCTTTTGCTAAGCGGTTGCCCAAGCGTGCTAAGTCATCAACTAATACGTTGATCTCTTGTGCTAAACCCAAATGTTCTTCTTGCAATAAAAAGGTTGCAAAGTCAGCAATTGCGCGGTTGATTTCTAATTGCGAAGATTTTGCCAGTGGAATAATAATATCTTGATTCAATAAACGATTTGTTTCTTTATAAATGCGTTCATTTGACCAGCTTGGCTGTTTTTGTTTTATCGCATTTTGCACGTCTTTTAAGCTGAAATCAGCCATCTTAAAACGTTTAAATAAGAGTTCTAACACCCCCCAATGCTCTGTAAGGGTATTTAATAACTTTTTAGCTGGGATCATACGGCTCCAGTAAATCAAAATTTTGGTGTTAGCGTTTAGTAGTAATTTATGTAATTGAGAATAGTTTTATGACTTAGATGCTGCTAGAATCCGCGCCGAAACACTCGACTTACAATTTTTACATTTTTATAAAGGTTGTTCAAACACCATGGTAACCCCACTTATCCTAACCCTGATAGCGGTGGCATTTTTGCTTATCGTTATAGAGGATATTATCCATGTAAACAAGGCCAAAACGACGCTTTTTTTTGGCACTTTATGCTGGATTATCTTGTTTATCTCTCCAATTCATGGGCAAAGCCCAGAAACCATACAACATCAACTTGATCACAATATTTTAGAAATTGCTACTTTGTGGTTATTCCTAATGGCTGCTATGACCTTTGTTGCTTATTTAAACTCGAAAGGGTTTATTCAAAATATTGTTCACAAAATTATGCCAAATCAAATCAGTGAACGAAAGCTGATGTTTTTGATTGGTGGTTTTGCGTTTTTGTTTTCTTCTATTTCCGACAATATCACAGCAACATTAATTTCGCTTGCAGTTGTGATGTCGCTAAAGCTTGATCCAAAAAAATTAATAAAATACGCGACCCTCATTGTATTCAGTGTGAACTCTGGTGGGGTATCACTTATTACGGGTGATGTAACGACCTTAATGATTTTCCTTGATGAGAAAGTCACTATCGGTAACTTGTTATTGCTTATTGTGCCTTCACTTGCAAGTGTGGCGCTATTGGCTGTTATGCTATCTACGGGGATGTCAGGGAATGTCGTATTCGAAAAACAAGCGGCCCGCCGCATAGAAAAGACCGACATCACCATTGCGGTGATCTTTTTCTCGACGATTATCGCAACCCTAACACTCAGTGTGCTTTATAGTGTGCCACCACTATTAACCTTTTTATTTGGTTTGTCGTTAATGTTTTTAGTGGCGCAATTTTTAATGCGCAAGAAAGACGTTAACAAAAAAATTATTGATTATATTCGTGAAATTGAATACGACACGCTCTTATTCTTCGTGGGTGTATTGCTACTCGTAGGTGCGCTTAAAGAAGTGGGTATGCTGTCTAAATTTACGCACTTATATGAGCTTATGGCGCCTGAGTATGCAAACTACTTAATGGGCTTGTTGTCGGCTGCGGTTGATAACGTGCCGCTAACGGCTGCATTACTGAAAGCCGATATTGTCATGAGCCCTCAGCAATGGTTATCGTTTACCTATGCAACAGGTGTCGGAGGCTCAATGCTTATTATCGGCTCTGCAGCGGGTATTATCGCAATGAGTAAAGTAAAAGCATTAACGTTTATGAGTTATTTAAAAATGTCGCTGTATTTATTAATAGCTTATACAACGGGTTATTATGGCTCATACCTAGCGGGAAGTTTTATTTAGTACTTGACAGCTAGACGTCTAAACGATAAGTTTCAAAGCCTGCTTTTTATAGCAGGCTTTGTTATTTTAACCAGGTGTTAACTTAACATTCAGAAGAGGTGCGATACTTAGGTATTTAATGTGAGGTGACGATTGCCAATGACCATTAAAGAGGGAAGTACTCGCCGAGGAAAGTAATCGGTCGTCGCGGTTATTTTTCGGTTTATGGGGCTGAATCCTCAAAACTGTCACCAAACTAGGTGGAGAGCTTCTGGCAGTGGACTACTCTTTTTTATCAAAGCACCCCTTGCCGAGTTCTTCTTGAATTAATGTGGATTGTTACCCACAAAAGGAGACGACATGAATACCCAATTAGCCGCCAACTCGAAATCAGATTATGTAGTTGCAAAATTTGGTGGCACCAGTGTAGCTAACTTTGACGCCATGAGTCGTTGTGCAGAAATTGTCTGCGCAGATAATCAAGTACGCGTTGTTGCAGTGAGTGCAAGTGCGGGCGTAACCAATCATTTAGTTGCACTGTGTAAAGGTGATTTAAGCGCAGCACAGCGCGATGAACACATCACAGGTGTTATTGCTATTCAAGAAAATATTTTAGCCGAGCTGTCGCTGGATGCTGATTTAGCTCATGGCTTTGATGAAACCTTAAAAGCATTTCAAACGCTTGCAGCAGCAGGGGCTAAATCGGCCGCAGAGCAAGATGAACTGCTGAGCTTTGGTGAGCGCTTGTCATCTTATTTATTTACTCAAGTACTGCGTGGTCAGGGCTTAGATGCTGTGCGATTTGATGTGCGTAAAGTCTTAAAAACAGATAGTCAATTTGCAAAAGCTACCCCAAACATTGCTGCAACAGCCGCGGCAGCACAAAAACATTTAGTGCCCTTATTAGCAGAACAAGTTGTGGTAACCCAAGGCTTTATTGGCAGTGATGAGCACAACCAAACAACCACGTTAGGCCGAGGTGGTTCTGACTACAGCGCGGCATTGCTTGCAGAAGCAATTAACGCTAAAAGTGTGCATATTTGGACTGATGTAGTGGGTATTTTCAGTACTGATCCGCGTTTATGTGTAAAAGCCACGCCTATTGCACGACTAAGCTTTGACGAAGCAGCTGAAATGGCAACATTTGGGGCAAAAGTATTGCACCCCGCGACTATTTTACCGGCAAGTCGCAGCCATATTAGCGTGTTTGTTGGCTCAAGCCGTGAACCGCAATTAGGGGGCACATGGATTGAAAAAGAAAAGTCAGAGCAGCCTGGTATTCGAGCAGTCACACAGCGTAAAAATCAAATTCTTTTAACGGTTAAAAGCCCAGAAATGCTTTTAGCCAGTGGTTTCTTAGCGCGTGTTTTCACTATTTTAAGTGAGTTTAATATCTCGGTTGATTTAGTAACAACCTCTGAAATTAGTGTGGCAATTACCTTAGATAACGCACCTAACGCATCACGCCCAGAGCTTGATCAAGCCTGTTTAGATAAACTCTCTGAGTTTTGTCATGTATCGGTTGAGAATAACTTAACGCTGGTAGCATTAATTGGTTCAGAAATTCAATTACGTCAGCAAGAAACTAACTTAATGCAGGTATTGAGTGATTTTAATATTCGCTTAATCTGCCATGGTGCAAGTAAACATAACCTGTGCTTTTTAGTTGAGCAGAGTGAGTCTGACCTTGTTGTTCAAGCTATTCATAGTCGTTTATTAGAAAGCCAAAACGCGGCGTAAGTCGTCAAATGTCATAAAAGAGCACTGCCAGTCAGTGCTTTTTTGTGCCACCACGCTAATATCAAAATCATTTACGGTTCGGCTTGATGCGGTCAAGCTATGTTTTTCAATTTCCTCAAACACATTTGGGCTCAAGAGCTTAGCGATAGGCTGTGCAGTTGCTTTGGCCAACGCTTCTTTGAGTGTCCAAATTCTAAAAAAACACCCAGCTTGCTCGTTTATATCGTTAAAGGCGCTAATTAGGTTGACTTCCTCTTGGTGATAAAAGTGTTTGGCAAGTTTTACAAAGGGACGTGTTTTTGTGCAGTGTTCAATATCGAAACCAAATTTATGTTGCTCAGGGTTGAGTGCTGCGCCGATAAAACCACGCGAATGCGATAAACAGGCCCAAATGGGCTCACCCTCAGGCGTGTGTAGTTTAAGCTTGCTGTCTGCGTCATCAAATTGGCTTGAAATGTCGCAAAGAGGTGTGTTTTTAAATGCTGGAACGCTGAGTTTTAATAAATACTTAAGTGTTAACCGTGTGGCAATGTACTCTTGTTTTGCTGCTTGTACTTTGCGCTTTGCAAGTACGCTTTGCTCAAACTGGCTGAGTAATTTACTAACCGGCAGGGTACTAATATCGATATGTGAAGCATCCACAAGTACGATTTGTTTATCAGCTGAACTTACTGCTGAATCAATTTTTAAAGTGTTAGAAAAATAGTGACTGCTCATGGTTTGCGGCTTTCGCATATACTCAGAATTAGATTTGTTTATTTTTACAGCAAATGCACGGTTGCAGGCACACACAAACGCAAATTGTTTACGCAGTTGACTGTAATTATGGTTTAATGAGGAAAAATAATAACAGAAATGTAGATGTATGGCACAAGTTCGTGACGGCTTCCAAAGTCGTATTGGTTTTGTTCTCGCCGCTTCTGGTGCGGCAGTAGGTTTAGGTAATATTTGGGGGTTCCCAACGCAAGCGGCAAACCATGGCGGCGGTGCATTTTTACTTGTTTATTTTATTGTTATTTTCTTATTAGCGCTTCCAGCCTTGTACACGGAACTGTATTTAGGTCATCAAGCGCAAGCAAATCCTGTTAAAGCGTTATCAAGTGCATGGCAAGATACCTCGCCAAAAGTCGGTGCCGCAGCGGGTTACATAGGCCTATTTGGCGCCATTGTGATGCTAAGTTTTTATTCGATTGTTGCAGGTTGGATGCTCGCATATGCGCTTGAACCAATCGCTAGCTTTTTTGGTTTAGCTAAGCTCAGTGACTTTTTACACAGTGATTCAATGGCGCGCAATTTTGTGTTTACGCCACTCATGCTTATCTTAACAGCCAGTATTATTTTAAAAGGGGTTAAATCGGGTATCGAGACCTGGTCACGCCGCTTAATGCCACTATTGTTAGTGTTGCTGGTGGCTTTAATTGCTTATATTGCCACCCTTGATGGCGCAATGGATGGCTTTGCTGCTTATTTAGTCCCTGATTTTAGTCAAATTTTCGATGCAAACTTAATTATTGCCGCGATGGGGCAAGCGTTCTTTTCATTGTCGTTAGGTGTGGGGTGTATGATGGTATATGGCTCATATTTAAAGCCAGACGCCAACTTACCAAAACTTACAGGCACGGTTGCATTGCTTGATACGGGTGTGGCATTTTTAGCAGGGTTATTAATTATTCCTGCCATTTTTGTTGCTCAGCACAACGGCGTTGAGGTATTCAGTAATGGTAAGCTAGTCGGTGAGGGGCAATTAATTTTTGCAATATTACCTGAGCTTTTTAGCACTATGGGGCAAGTAGGCTTACTGGTTGGCTTGTTGTTTTTTGTGTTGATGTCGATTGCATCGGTGACCTCAACTATTTCATCAACTGAAATCCCTGTCGCATTTTTAGTTGAAAATCACAGCATTGAGCGTAAACAAGCCACGTTATTTGTGACCTTAGTTGTGTTTGTTGCTTCATCTTTGATCATTCTTAACTTTGATTGGTTATTTGGCTTAGTGATTATGGTATTAACACAATACCAATTACCGCTGATGGGGCTGTTTTATTTCATTACTGTAGGTTGGTTATGGAAACGTGGTAACAAATTACACCAAGTGTCGAGTGGCCCACATTATTGGTTCGCTCAGTACATTCGTTTTGTGTGTCCGTTACTGATGACCGCAGTGTTCGTGAATGTGGCACTGTTGAAATAAAACGATCAGCTTTAATTCGAGAGTCACTTGTTTAAAAGGCGTAGGGCGCAAACCTTACGCCCTTATTGTTTAAGTGCATAGAGTTATTTTAAGAGCATAGAACTATTTTAAGCGCATAGAATTATTTTAAGCGCATAGAGTTAAGCGCATTTAAATAACTTCATTAGTCAGTGGCAAGCCTTGGCTTAACTCATTAGCACTTTGCAGTGTGGTGCAAGCTATTTCGTTAAGGGCTTCTTGAGTGAAAAAACCTTGGTGGCCTGTAACAAGTACGTTTGGGAAACTGACTAAGCGAGAAAAAATGTCATCCTGCATAATTTCTTCACGGTGATCTTTAAAGAACAGTTCTGATTCTTGTTCGTAAACATCAAGCCCCAGATAGCCAATTTTTTTTGATTTTAGCGCATTGATACAGGCTTTACTGTCTAGTAGCGCACCGCGTGAGGTGTTGATTAACATGACACCTTCTTTCATTTTTTCAAATGCAGCTTCATTAATTAAGTGATGGGTGTGCTCATTTAGTGGACAGTGCAAAGAAATGACATCACTTTGCGTGAGTAGGGTATCTAAGTCACATAACGTAAATGGCCCTGCTTTTACTTTAGGATCACACACTAAAACGTTAGCGCCAAAACCATTTAAAATATTTACCAGTGCTAAGCCAATTTTACCACAGCCAATAATGCCAATGGTTTTTTTAAATAGGTTAAAGCCGAGTAAGCCATTTAAATCAAAGTTGCCTTCGCGAACGCGATTAAATGCTTTATGTGTTTTGCGATTAAGTGTCAACATGAGCGCAATACAATGCTCTGCAACTGCTTCTGGGCTGTAAGCGGGTACGCGGCAAACTTTTATTCCATGCTCTTTGGCGGCTTCAAGGTCAACATTATTAAAGCCAGCACAGCGTAATAAAATGGCTTTAACACCATCGTTCGCTAAAGCAGAAATGACGTGTTTATCAACGGTATCGTTAACAAACACGCATACAGCATCAAAACCTTTGCTTAATGGTGCGGTTGTTATATTCAGTGATTGCTCAATGAAGCTCAGAGAAACAGACTCACTGTAATTAGTTGAGTTATTGTCAAAGAAGGGTTTCTCATATTTTTGCGCACTGAATAAGGCCAGCTTTATCATTTAAATTACTCTCTATCACCATTTTGAGGGTTTCAGGTTTGGTACGCGGGGCGTACCGTGCAATGAGTTGACCTTCTGAGTTTATAAGAAATTTGGTGAAATTCCATTTAATTGCGCGGTTTTGCGCAATTCCACGTGTATGGCATTTTAAATAATTAAATAACGGATGCGCCTCAGGCCCATTAACGAGCACTTTATTAAAAAGAGGAAAGCTTACATTAAAGTGTTGCTGGTAATACGCTAATAATTCTCCACCTTCGAGTGGCTCATTATGACCAAATTGGTTACAGGCAAAACCCAGCACAGTAAAATTATGGTCTTTATATGTGTTGTAGAGTTTTTCGAGACTTGCCATTTGCATCGAAAAATTACATTTACTGGCAATGTTAACAATAAGAGCTGTTTTGCCTTGTAGCGACGCAAGGCTAAAATTTTCACCAGACGCAAGCTGGGCATTAAAACGATATATACTATCCATGTTTTACCTGTGTGTTTTTAACTTACTTAAAATTAATGAACGCTTTTTCATTCGCTTTTTAGTTATTCGATTGAGATAATGAAATTGTTACTAATTTATCACTCAAATAGGTCAGTTTTATGTCAATGAAAGTCGCCTTCATCGGATTAGGTGTCATGGGTTACCCTATGGCGGGTCATCTTGCTAACGCAGGTCATCACGTGACTGTTTATAACCGCACGACAGCGAAAGCACAAAAGTGGGTATCAGAATATCAAGGTCACTACAGCGAAACGCCAAAAGAAGCGGCAAAAGACGCTGACATTGTGTTTATGTGTGTTGGTAACGACGATGATTTACGCTCAGTGGTGTACGGCGAAAATGGTGTACTGGCTAGCATGCAAGCCGGTAGCTATTTAGTTGACCATACAACGACCTCAGCAGAAGTCGCTCGTGAAGTGGGTGCTAAAGCTAAGCAACAAGGTATTGCGTTTTTAGATGCCCCTGTGTCTGGTGGTCAGGCTGGTGCAGAGAATGGTGTTCTCACGGTGATGGTGGGTGGCGCAGAGGCTGACTTTGGCGTTGTGCAACCTGTCATGGCTGCTTTTAGTCGTTTTAGCCAACTATTAGGTGAAGTAGGTTCAGGTCAGCTTTGCAAAATGGTGAACCAAATTTGTATTGCCGGTGTAGTGCAGGGCTTAGCAGAAGGACTTCACTTTGCTAAACAAGCTGGTCTTGATGGTGAAAAAGTGATTGAAACAATTTCTAAAGGTGCCGCAGGTTCATGGCAAATGGAAAACCGCTACAAAACAATGTGGGCAGGTGAGTACGAATTTGGCTTTGCAGTCGATTGGATGCGTAAAGATTTAGGCATTGCTCTTGATGAGGCAAAAGCGAACGGCGCAACGTTGCCTATGACGGCAACAGTTGACCAGTATTATGCCGATGTACAAGCCTTAGGCGGCGGCCGATACGACACCTCTAGTTTATTAGCACGTATTGAGGCGTTGCATAAAAAGTAATGGGGTATTGGTCATAAATAGTGCCTAGCATTGCTAGGCACATGTGAACTCTTATAAAAACTATTTTAATAGCAGCTAACTTGCGAGACTAATCTTTGCTCATTTTCAGCTTTCGTAAAGGCAATTTTACAATGAGTGCCTATATTAAGTGAGCCCCCATAGACAATATCTACAAAAGGTTGTGTATTACTGGTACTTAGGTTTGCATTGAAGAGTGTTGAACCATCTGAGTTCTTAACTGTTTTCGTTAAATCTGCGACTAAGCTATATTTGCCATTTTTTATCTCTATTAGTGCAAAAGGTTCGCCGCGACTGTCTTTTACTAAGACGATATTTTGGTCTCCACTATCAAACAAGGATGCAAATACATCTTTGAAATCTATAGTTCCGCTTGCAAAGTTTTTGAAGTCTTCACTGAAACTTGTTCCATTGTTTTGCACACTTGGCTCTGAGGTATTGCGGTTATTTCTGGTTACAACTGTGGAAGTAAATGCGCTATGTAATGCACTTGATTCAAAAGCTTTTTTAAAGCGAGTGAAGGCACTGAAAGTATCAGAAACACTTGTTGGTGCTGAGCAAGCATTACAATTAATTATAAAGTCATGGTGGAACTGTTTAAATATAACTGCCCTAGATTTAATGACATTTGTAGAAAATGAGATTGAATCATTATTTTCAGAATAAAGTGTTGTATCAATCTTCTCGTAATCTACTCCCATCTCATTACACTGACCCATATAGCTAGCATCAGGTTTATATATACAAGCGCGTATGTAAGTTTCGAAATCCATTTTGGATTCAAAAGAGTAGGCATGGCTTATGCCAATGAATAAAATGACAAATAGGGTAAAATGCATACTTTTTTTCATAAATATTCCTTTATTTATATAATGTTAGAGCATTGCTTTTTGTATAAACGGTTTAATCTTATAAGGTGCCATTTTTACAAAAAGCATGGTAATTGATGGTTATATTACATACTTTGTGCGTAGTTATACAGTGCTTTTAAAATGTGCAGATTTTTTTCATTATCGTCGTGCTCATGAGCTAAATTTTCGAGCGTAATCATAAAATCGTGTGCGCTAATAGAAGGACTGTCATCGCCGTGCATTAATTTATTTTGGCAATACATACGCCACTGTGCAAGTTCGTCTTGGCTTAAGGTGTGTGGCCAGTTGCGAGCACGGTATCTAAACAACAAGGTATTAAACTTTTTGTCCTCAAAATCTAACTGCATTGTGGCCAGTTGCTCAGGGCTTGCATCGCGAATAATGGCAAATTTGGCTTTATCTGCATGACTCGTAAAGCCATCATAAAGTTGATAGTCAGGGTTATGTGTTTCACCGTAGTCACGTTGTTCGTTAAATACTTCGGTTACTTTGTCGCGAAGTTCAGTATTGGCTTTTAAAATAGCAAGGTTTTGCAAACACTTTTCGCGGTCTATCCCTAGGCGTGCGGCATTTTCTGGTAATAGTGTTTTAGCGGGCGCAAGAATAGGGCACTTATTTAAGTGAACTAGCTTTAAGCCGACAGGGGCCTCGTTTTCGCCAAGGTCGGTGTGTTTGGTGTAAAGGCGTGTCCGTAACTCTTCAACCGATAAATCTAATAACACCTGCGGATCATCTGTTAAATTAAAGCAGATGATGGCGTTTTTGTTGACTGGATGAAAACTCATTGGCGCTATCCAGCTAGTACAGCCTTGGCTTGCCGGTATGCGTGATGAAGTATGTACCAGCGGTGTCATGTTGAACACATCAACTAAATCAGCCAGCGCTTTTTTAGAGCGTAAACCAAAAAAGAATTGATACAGCTTGGGTTGTTTTTCTTTTATAAGCTTTGCAAGCGCAATGGTTGCAGTAACATCACTTAACGCGTCGTGAGCTGCGGCATGTTCTATGCCGTTAGCAACAGTTAAATGCTCAAGTTTAAAGCTGGGTGTGCCATCATCTTTTAATGGCCACTCAATACCTTCTGGTCGCAACGCATAACAAGCACGAACAAGGTCAATAATATCCCAACGGCTATTATTGTTTTTATACTCTCGCTCGTAAGGGTCATAAAAATTACGATATAGACTGTAACGTGTTACTTCATCGTCAAAGCGAATACTGTTATAGCCAGCTACACAGGTGTTAGGCTGACTAAACTCGGCATGAATTTTTGCCATAAATTCGGCTTCAGGCAGTCCTTTTTGCATGGCTATTTGTGGTGTAATGCCGGTTATTAAACACGCCTCTGGGTGCGGTAAATAGTCTGCCGCGGGTTTACAATATTCAATAAGCGGCTCACCAATAATATTTAAATCAAGATCGGTACGTATGCCAGCAAATTGACTCGGGCGGTCTTTTTGCGGACTGGCGCCAAAGGTCTCGTAGTCATGCCAGTATATCGTAGGTTGGTTTTCGTAATATGTTGGTTCGCTCATTCTGTCTCTTAGCCCTTTATTTATGCGGTTTTTTACTGCGATTTTATTTTTTCTTGTATTTTCGAGTATGTTGCAATCTGCGCATTGTGTGTATAGTATCGTGTATAAATTTTTTGCTAACTGTGTATAAAAAATTAAATGGCGATCAGCGACACCAAATTAAGAAAGCTGCTAGATAAAAATCAAACACCTTGCGTATTATCGCACAGAGATAGTTTAAGTGTAAGGGTATCAGCTAAAGGCACAATCACATGGCAATACCGTTGTCGTGTTGATGGCAAGCAGGTAATTATCTCGCTTGGCCGTTATCCTGGTTTAACCATTAAACAAGCACAAGACTACATACCCCATTTTCAAAACTGGCTCAGCCAAGGAAAAGACCCACGCATAGAGCTAAAGCTCATGCGCAATGAAGCCAAAGGTTTACCAACCATGGCTAAAGTAGCAGCTGATTGGTTAGAGAAAAAAGTACCTGACCTAAAAGATAAAACCCAAACCCTTTATACACATCAAGTCAGCAAATGGGTTGTGCCATTTTTAAATGATGAAGCCAAGCCACTTGATCTAATGACCATAAAAGATTGGATAAAATACTTTGATGATGTAAAAGCAAAGGGCAGCGCTAAAACCGCAGGTGCTATATTAGTACGTATAAAATCTATAATAGGGTGGGCTGAAAAACGCGGTGATATAAAACCATTTAACCCAGTGTTAACCTTAAACGTAAACGATATTGGCGAGCAATCATCGGTAGGCCAGCGAGTAATGCGCTTTGACGAAATTGCAAAACTTTGGATTCAAATCGAAAGCTCAAAAGCCACCCCAGCAACCAAAGCATGTTTGCAGCTAATTTATATAACAGGTGCACGGCAATCAGAGGTTCGCTTAGCCAAGTGGGAACACTTCGACTTTGACAACAACATTTGGACAGTACCGCCCGAAAACTCAAAAACAAATAAAGCCATCCGCCGGCCAATATCAACCAAAATGAAAAGCATCTTAGACACCCTTGCCATGGTATATGGTCGCAGCGGGTATTTAATACCGGGCAGTAAACCAAACAAACCAATGACCACCCACAGCATTAACCGCTATTGCTGTCGAATGTGGGATCACCTATTTGAAAAATACAAAACGCCCAAGTTCCTACCGCACGACGCCCGCCGATCAATATCAACATTGCTTAGTGAAAATGGCGTAGCGCCACACGTAACCGAAAAAATGCTAGGTCATACCATGCGCGGCGTAATGGCCGTATACAACTAACACGATTGGATAAAAGAGCAAGCAGAAGGGTACGAGTTATATTACCAGCTTATAGAAGATGCAATAAAAGTGGAGTTACAAAAAACAACAAAGACCATTAATTAACAGTCTTTTTCTCCTAGTAAAATGGAGCTTGCCAGTCCTTACGTAAGTAAATTATGGATTGATCGTTAAAGAAGTGGGTGTTATCTTAAATGGATGTTAATAAAGTAATTTATTGAATGATTTTAACATTTTTATTTTAATTACTACCTATTACATGGAGAGTATTTTTATATGAAAGCCATGTATCATCATGGGTCCCTAAAGTCTTGATTTTATATAATCTTATTTAGGGTGGGCTGGTCTGACTAGGAGTGACTTTACCTAGTACAGGCCTGTATTATATTTATTAGTGAGAAAGTATGAACTATCGTTCAGATATACAAATATTAAGAGGGATCGCAGTATTATTGGTGGTTCTCTTTCATCTTGGGTTTAGCTCGTTAAAAAGCGGTTTTTTAGGCGTAGATGTTTTTTTTGTCATTAGTGGCTTTTTAATGGCTGTCTTATATGACGAAGATAATAAATCAGGTTTCTATCTTCGAAGAGCACGAAGATTACTCCCTCCTTACTATGTAGTGATATTATTCACTTTAATTGCATCATTTTTGTTCACAACAATGAATGAGGCTTCTCAAGTAATAAATCAAACTATATACGCTACTGCATTCGCATCTAACATAGGCTTTTGGATGGAGGCATCCTATTTTAGTAAATCTCACTTCAATCCACTTCTCCACTTATGGTCTTTAGGTGTTGAAATTCAATTTTATATTATTGTCCCAATAATTTTTTGGTTGTTAAAAAAAAGTAAAATAAACTACTTTTTAATTATGAGCATGAGCTTTATATTATGTTTGGTCGTTGTGGGTATATCACCTAAAACATCTTTTTTTATGATGCCTTTAAGATTGTGGGAGTTTTTAATAGGTTATGGTGCGGCATACTATTTTACAAATAATGGCAGCTTAAAGTTTTATAAATATAACTGGTTAGGTTTATTTGGTTTGACATTCCTATTAATGATTCCATTTATTTCGGTTGATGGTGATGCATTAAGTGCTCTATATGGACACCCAGGTATTTTAGCTTTGCTAGTAAGCTTAGCAACTGCATCTGTACTAGTTTTTGGTTTACCATCAATAGTTGAAAAGTTCATGATTTCTAAGCTATTAGAACGGCTAGGAAAATATTCCTACTCTATTTATTTAATCCATTTCCCGGTAATAGTTATATATTTATCAGAGCCATTTTCAGGAACAAAATTAGGAGCTGATAGCTTCGTAGATGGCTTAATTATAAGCGTATTAATAATCATAGCATCAATGCTTTTATATTATTTTATTGAATCTAGGAAATTTAAATATAGCGTTAGAAAGCTTGTTATTATTCCTTCAATCGTTTTGATGGGAGTTATCTTAGTCTTGTTATTTGCTCAAAATATATACATACCTAAAGGGGAGCAGCTTATATTTGAAGCATCTACCGATAGAAGTACATACCGCTGTGGTAAATTAATTAGAGTCATAGAGCCTAGAGCTATATCTTGTGATTTAACTTCTGAAATAAATAGTCCAAATCAAAAAATTATGTTGGTAGGTAATAGCCATGCAGACTCAATTAAGGAAGCACTAAGAGAAACTTCAATAGAACATCAAACAAAAGTTTTCTTTATAGTTCAAAATACTCCATTAATGAAGAATGGTATTACACCTGAAAAAATCATTGAAGATGCTGTAAGTAAAAAAATAGATAAGTTAATTCTACATTTTAAATCACACTCAATATCTAATGAAGTACTACAAAACTTCATTGAACTTGCAAAGTTTGAAGGAATAAAAGTGTATTTTATTGAGCCCGTTCCAATGTGGAAGCATCATATACCTAGTGGTATGTATAGTTTGATGGTGAATAATGAAGATAAAATAGGGGTAATGACGAAAGCTGATTATTTAGAGGAAAACCTAGAGCAAATTAAATACATTAGAGAGATCGATGATGAAAATTTTACATCATTACCTATAGTTGATTTATTTTGCAAGCCTACTTGTGAATATTCTACAAATAAAGGCGTGCCATTATATTTTGATACTGACCATTTAACTATCACAGGTAGTAAAAGAATCAATGATGTTTTTGAGGTCATTTTAAAAAACTAAGCTGAGGGAGCTGCATTGCGAATAGGGTAATTTTAATTACCCTATTATTTTTAAAGCGATTTACCCGTAAATATCACTTTACCCACTAACGTGCAATTGCCATTAATAGGAATTAGTTGTTCAGGCCAGTTGGGGTTGGCGGCTTTTAGGAATTTGTGGCCGCTTTCGATAATGAGCTGTTTAAACGTGGCTTGGTTGTCGTCGTCTAGGCGGGCTACTACGTACGAACCGTGGATGCATTCGGCTTCAGGGTCTACAAAAATCAAATCACCTTCATGGAATTTAGGTTCCATGCTCACACCTTGCACCTTTAAGACAAAGGTTAGATCACTGCAATTAACCGGGCACATATAACGCTCTGCGTCATACGCTTTAATTTCACTTATTTCTGACCAAGCACCGGCTTGCACCCAGCTGATAAGTGGGGCTGTAGCTTTAATTGATGGTCCTGGTGATACATTGCTGTTGATGTCTTTGCTGTCACCAATACCAAACTGTAAAAACTCTGGGGGACACTCTAAAGCGTTAGCTAATGCCTGAATGTTGCGCGGGTTTTTAGTGGTTCCATTTTCGATTTTTTGTAGTGACTGTTGTGCAATACCTATCATTTCAGACAACTTAACTTGAGTAAGTTTAAGCTCTTTACGTCTTTCTTTTATTCTATTTCCGATGCTCATGAGTAGTCCTTTATCATTCAAATCAACATATTCAAAATTTAAAAATACAGTTAAATTACAGTTTTTAACTATTTTACAGTTAAAAAGGGTATTGACAACCACCTATAAACTGTACTTTAATACAGCTACAAACTGTAATTTAAGGTGTTGAACTATGAATAACATCACTAAAGCTGTAAAAATCTATGGTGGGCAAACCAAATTAGGCAACGCCTTAGGTGTAAAACAGGCTTCTGTGTGGGATTGGATGAATAAATTCGGCCAAGCCCCTGCGAAGTACATACCGCGTATTTCAGAACTAACTAACGGCGAGGTATCTGTAAACGATTTACTGGCCGATCATCAAAAAAGCAACAAGGAAGATGCAGCATGAGCACTGAACAACAAATCATCTTATTAGATATTCACCCAGACGCAAAAGCCGTGTTGTTTGCGCTACTGCAAGAAAACAATCAACTACGCGCTGAGCTTGAAGAGCAAAAAGACCGCCTAGTAAGCAAAGTAGAAGCGATGGAAGTTTTAGGCTGTGCCCACGCCAAGTTTTGGAAACTCAGCAAGTTTGACGGTTTCCCAAAACCAGTGCAGTTCGGCAAAAGCAACTATTACCGCATTAACGAGCTAATAGCGTTTAGAACCCAATACCAACAGCAAGTAAATAACTAGGGAGAAGGTAATGACTACTGAAAAAGACCCATTATTGGACGTTGTTTTAAGTGATGATTATGAAATACCAGATTTCATAATGAAAGATATTGAATCTGTAGAAAAGCGAATTAAAAACGCCGCTGATGATAATGAGCAAGTCGAATGCTTGAATGCACGATTAGAAGAACTTCAAGTAATGGCTGTGACTCAGCTAAGAATTAAAAAATTAGAAGCAATCTTTGAAGGTTTATTACCTTACGAAGAGGGGTTTTCGGGTCGATCATTAGGATTAGCTATTGCTGCTTATTTTAACGTTATTAAAAAACAACCTAAACCACTCAGTAAATTTGTTGATTTACCAGTGACGGAACAAGCCGTGGCTATTGTGAATGCCATCACATATTCAAAAGCATTAGAAGGCAACGAAGAGAAAGCAGCCAAATTAAATCGTTTTATAAAAGGGCTGCTTGATGCTGAGTTAGCTATTTAGTCAGCAAGGCCAACGGTAGTTTGAATTGAAGCATCTAATTCTAGTTCTTTTAGAAATTCAACGCCGTTTTGAGTAATTACATAGTGTTCGTTATCAGCCGCAAGCGCTACGTATTTTTCAAAGGTTAAAAAAGCTAACGTGCCAATTACTGCTTTATCTGGATGTTTGAATAAAACAGCTTCAGGAAATGCTCCACGTAAGTTTGTAAGCACATAAGTTGCGGCTTTATTAAAATCGACATTATCAATTAATGAATCAGATTGGTGATTAAACATAAGGTTTTCCTCTTTGTTTTGGTTTGTGAATATTCGCACTTGCAACATACCAGAACAAAGAGGGTTTTTACATAAATTAGAGTGAGGTTAATAAGTTATGGCAAATGCAGCATTACAAATCGTTAAAAATCGCGGTGTAAATATTGATGCATCAGAGTCAGCAACCTGTCCAGCGCCGTTAAAACCACTTGAAGGCTGCCATATACCTAAAGGGCTTGCTGAGATTAGAGCCATGCGAGGTGATAAACGACACACCGCTGAACATGTTTATAACTCAGTGCTAAGCAAGCAAGAGCGCGACCTTGTTTGTTATGCGGCAGGTGTAAAACCATTACAGCAAAAAGATAACTTTGCAGAATACGACACACCAACACGCCTTAAATTTCACAAAGCCATTTTGCAGTTACAAGAACTGGTTAAAGCATTCGTTGACGCCAACGCAATAGCACCGGCTAAGTTTGTGCAAAACGCCCCGCGTGAAAATGCCAACACCGACTATTCACACTTAACTGTGCATTCACACTAGGGACTGATCATGGCCAAATTAATGGTTGAAAAGAATAACGGCGTCTCGAAAATGGTTATTGAACACTCTGAAACACAAAAGCCAATAATCACAAACTCACAGAACCAAGGTAAATCACAAATACGTGTTTTGGTCTACAGACTTTCAAAAGAATTAAAAAACAAGCAAATACTTATAGATGGAATACAGCAAACAATAGGTTGGGTTGAATCTACAGGTGGCTGTGAAGAGTCTATTCGTATGTTGAGAAAAGCACTTTCAGAGGTGAGATCATGAGTTCAAGAAATCGTGGCACGATAAGTAACAAAGATGATTATTACGTAACGCCTCATTGGTTGATCAGTGAATTTTTAGACGCTGTAAATCCTGCAAGCCCACATGCAAAAACGCCACTAGATTTGGGTAACGACATACTCGACCCAAGTGCTGGCGGTTGCGATAAATACGAAATGAGCTACCCAGCTGTATTAAATACGCATGGTTATTTTAATGTTGAAAGTTGGGATATTCGTACAGATAGCCGTGCCAGTAAAAAAGGACATGACTTTTTAACATGTAAAGGGCAAGAGCATTACGACACTGTGATCACTAACCCTCCGTTTAGTATCTCAGAAGAATTTTTATATAACGCACTAACGTATGTTAAACCACATGGTTTAGTGATTATGCTTCAACGCCTTAACTGGTTAGGCACACAAAAGCGTTTTGAAATGTGGCAAACCATGCCGCTGCACTCTGTGTTTGTGCATCACAAACGGCCAGGCTTTAACCCTGAAAAACCAAGTAAAACAGATTCAATTGAATACGCCCATTTTGTATTTTGCAAAACGGCAAAAGAAAACCTCACACCAAACCTGTTTGTAATTTAACCCCCAAGGACTACTGAAAATGAATACTATCAAAGACCAAGATCTATCTAAAAATCAGCAATTACTTCGCAATATCGTTTTACATGCGGTAGACCAAGCTAATTTTACGATTCGTAATTTAGCCAAACGTCCAACAGTTGTCATGCTGATGGAATGCGAAAACTGCCTCGCTGATTTTATGCCTGTGATTAAGTTTATAGCTGCCGATCATATTGAATACGTCCCAATTTATGACCAAATGGCGATGGCATTAGATGCCGCGCAAATACATGGCGAACCTGAGTTAATCGACTTAGACAGCGGTGCAGCATGAATAATGTAATGGTGCATTTAACCCGTTTAGATAATCGCTCAAGCGCAATGGTTGTTGAAATTGCGGCGGTATTTTTTGACCCAAAAACAGGTGTAATTGGCGCTGAGTTTCACGAGATTATATCACCAGAAAACCAGGATAGGTTAGGCACTGCGACAGCGGCGTTTAACTCACAGTGGGGGCATTACTTACGAACCAATTATCCTGATGATGAAGGCTTAGGAACTGATATTGATTTTGCATTAGGTTCGTTTGCTGAATGGCTGTGCCAAATTGAGCCTATGAGCGCTCGTATTATTTGGAGCACAGGTAATGATTTTAGTGACGCAGGAATATTGCATCAACTGCTTTTAGATTACATTGGCAATAGTGATCACATTACTGGCCGATATTGGTATTCAAGTTCCACAATGGAGCTAAGCACTATATCAAAAGTGGTTTTTAGCAATCTTGATGAACTTGGATTTAATGCGGTACACGCAACAGACATTGTTAAGTTAAAAGCAAACCTTGCAAGCGATCTGATGAAGAGCCTTAACTTGTAATGGCTAACCCTAGACCGCTCGATCTTGACGCCCTTAGACTATCTGGTATAGCTAAGGGCTTAATTTCGTCTATTAGCGATATCGACGACCGCAACTTTTTAGCGCGTGGTTTACAAAGCGTTCCTGTGCCTTTGCAAAGTCGCATGGCTCGTAAGTACATTGATCGTTATAACCAAAAAAAGGCGGGTAGCCAGTTCCGTGCAAATACGTGGCTGCGCCGCACTGTTGCAAGATTAAAACCACGCTTTGGCGTGTTGTTTAGTATTACTCAAAATATGCCATTGCCGTGGCATATTTTAAGCAGTATTGAAAAAACTAAAAAACATGCGGGCACGCTTGCCATGGAATGTGTGCAAATTGCCCTTGATGTCAGCGAAGAACATCAGCGCCTAAGCTATGAAAAAATAGCACGTCTTACGTATGAGGCAGTAGCCGAACATGCAAAATCGTTTGGTGTGAATGTGCCGTTTTATAATATGCGAGAAGACGACCTACCGCCAGCGTGCTTTGAAATAGCCTTGCTTAAAATGCACTGTGATAAGTGGTGGGCTCGCCAATTAAAAACCCTGCGCAAACAGTTTTTAGAGCTGCTTGAAATAGCCACTGGTCAAGTGGGTAAAGACCTTTACCACGACAAAAAAAGCAAAAAGCCTAAACGCCGTGGTATTAGCCCGTATTCATCAAAGCAAGCACAGCGTGAATTTAGCTTTGCCCAAGCCAGTGGCCGTCAGTTCTTAGAAATGATGGAGCTACAAAGCAGTGACGGCGATGTCATTGACCTAATCGAAGCCGTAAAAAGCGGCATGGCAAACCCAGCTAACCGTCGTAACGAGTTAATGTTACGCATTCGTGAAACTGAAGAACTAGCCGACGAAATGGGCTATGTTGCTATGTTTTACACCATTACGTGCCCGGCACGTTTTCATGCTAATGCAAGTACGTGGGATGGCTCAACGCCTAAAGATGCACAAAATTATTTAACTACAACATGGGCTCGTGCCCGTTCTAAGCTTAATCGCCGTGGCCTAAAATACTTTGGTGTGCGCGTAGTTGAGCCACACGCCGACGGTTGCCCACATTGGCACATGATGCTATTCATGCCAAAAAATAAGCTTCAAGAAATCAACGCTATTTTACGTTGGTACTTTATCCAAGAAGACAAAAGCGAGCTTTACGACCGTTATGGCCCAGAGCTCACTCGAGCAAAAGTATTCAACAAATTTGTAGATATAAACACCCACGGCACACACATAAAAACCGTTGAGGCCTGTGTTAAATATCGTGCTCATACTGAGAAAACTCACTTATTCAAACTGTATAAACAAAAGCGCAGCGCTTGGGGCTTTGCTAAAAAGAAGGCTAACGAAGTAGCCATACAGCGCAAAAAAGAAGAAACCGAAAAAGCCAAGGCTGAAAACAGAGAGCCTAAAAAAATTAAGGCGAAAAACCATAAAGCGCCTACCAAATTTTACCGCACATTCAGCCCGCGTTTTGACGCTGTAAAGCTCGATAAAAGTAAGGGCAGTGCAGCGGCCTACATTGCTAAATACATCAGTAAAAATATTGATGGTTATATGCTTACCGATCACGTAGACGCTGAAACAGGCGAGAACCTGCAAGAGCAGGCTAACCCCGTTTTAGCTTGGGCGAGTACGTGGAACATACGGCAATTTCAGTTTCAGGGTTCGCCAAGCGTTACCGTTTACCGCGAGCTGCGCCGTATGCGAACCGCTGTAAAAGATGAAATAATAGAGCCTATTCGCCATGCAGCAGATAACGCTAACTGGAAAGACTACGTAAAACTACAGGGCGGCATGTGTATTGGCCGCGCCGCTAATTTTAAATCAATGTACGAAGATACCCCCATGGGCAACGACTACGCCGAAGTAGTTCGCCGCATTAAAGGCGTTGTGACCAACATTGATTACAAAGCCGTGCTTACGCGTTTGTTTAACAACGTGCATAACGTAACGGATGCAACCAGCTTAAAAACGCGCCTTATCGAATGGACCAGACAACTCAAAGGCACAGCCGAAAAACTCGCAGCTAAGGCTAGCACCAACGTCGGCGCAGCCGACCTATCTTGGTCTAGTGGTAATAACTGTACGCCTATAGCCGTGGGCTCTAGCGCTGAGTTAACACTAGATATGATCGGGTGTGATGAAAAACAGATCATGCAGGTAAAAAAGGATCTAAATGACGGTAAAAGGATCGCTAGAGACGGCCAAATTTATCAGGTTAAAAACGGCCAACTTCATGTTTTAGACGAAACAGCGCAAATAAGACACAACAAACACCTCGCTATTGAATACCGAGCAAAATCACTTGCTCAAAAATCGGCAAGCTGGCACGTAACAGATGATCACTGGCAGCAAGCGCGTGAACTAGTAGACCTCGCTTATCAATATGCACAGATAGACGGGCGCGAAACCCTTAATGCAACGCGCAATGAACAAGGCCAGTTTCATTACGGCGAGAATAAAAAAGGCGTGATCACCATTGGCGATTGGGACTTAGCAATTTTAGTAAACAACGGCAGCGCATCAGCAGTTAGCGATAACGACTGGTGGGCACTGGATTTAATGGCTTAATTAAGTAATTTAAATTACAATTAAAAATATGTGTAAAGGGTTAATTTAATGTTGGTGATTTTTAATTTTAGTTCAGTGAGTAGTTGGTACGAAGAAAGTATTTTAGATAACACGCATTTAAACCTTGTTTTTAGGATTACTATAAAATAATACATGGAGTATTCGAATGAAAAAACTAATAATTGTTGGACTTTTTTTAGGAGGTTGTGGAGGTGGAGGTGAACCAACAAAAATTTCTCCAGTAACTCCCCCTCCTACAACGCAAGAACCAAAGTCGTACTTATTGAGTGGCCATATTCAAAAAGGCCCTTTTACGGTTGGTTCTAAAGTCACAGTTCAAGAGCTTAATAATAATTTAGTTTCTACAGGTAAAACATTTTCCTCAGAAACATTAAGTAATGAAGGCGATTACAAAATTGATCTAAAATTAGATGAAGATTTCCTAGAAATTGATGCTGATGGTTATTATTTTAACGAAATTTCAGGAGCATTATCTAACTCAAAATTACGTTTGAGTGCTATAGCTAGCGTTGATAGTATGGAGGATATTAATGTAAATATTCTGACCCATATCTCAAAAAAAAGAATTCAAAAGCTAGTGAATCAAAACTTAAGCTTTTCAGAAGCAAAAGTACAAGCGGAACAAGAAGTAATGAAATCTTTTTCGTTTATAGATGTTAATTGGCAAATGACAAACTTTGTAGAAATGAACATATCTGAATATGGTGATAGTAATGCATATTTACTACTTATATCCGCCATTATCCAAAACATAAATCAATCTTCAGCTCAGCTGTTTGAATATATTGAAAGATTAGCTCAAGACTTGTCAGACAATGGCGTTGTTGATAGCTCTGATTTAATTGAGTCAATCAATTCATCTGCACAATCAGTAAATTTATTCAAAGTAAAAGAAAAACTAGTCGCACGTTATGAAGAGGTTGGAATAGTTGTTAACTTACCAGATGTTGATGCTTTAATTAATCGAGAACCAGTAGCAAATGCTGGAGATGATAATTTTGGATATGTAGGGAGTGAGGCTATTTTAGATGGAAGTTTGTCTTCAGATATTGATAATGATGAATTGACTTACTATTGGGAGTTAATTTCAGCACCTAGCGGTAGTGAGGCAATTCTAGTAAATAGTGATAAAGTGAATCCATCATTTACACCGGATATACCGGGCACATATCAATTTAGTCTTACTGTGAGCGATGGCGAATATTTTAGTGCTCAAGATTCGGTTAGTATATCAACTAATAATCGCGCACCAGTTGCAGTCTCTAACGGAGATCGAGGTATTCAGGTCGGTGATTCGATTGTATTAGATGCAAGTAATAGCTATGATCCTGACGGTGATAGGTTATCATTTTTATGGGAAAGTATGACCTCAGGTATTCTTATAGATAAGACCGAGGAAGTAATTAATATAGGAATTATTCCACCCCCAAACCCATCCTCAAACGATGACGGAAGAAGTGAGCCTCAGTTACCAACATTATCGGTAAGACTAACAGTTACAGACACTTCAGGCCTTCAAAGTATGGAAGATTTTAATATATCTTATAAACCAAAATTTCAAGATAACAATAATAGTACAGTATCCGATGGCTTTGGTACTATGTGGTATCAGGGAGTAAGTCCAGCTTTTTATGATGATGGATACCGTGGTTGGCCTGAAGCACGTAGTTTCTGTTCGAGTTTAACTACTGGGGGATATAGTGATTGGAGGTATCCTAATAAATATGAACTTTTCCGTATGGTTGATATAGATAATCCAAATTATGTTTACAATATCTTTCCTGGCTTAGCTGATGGTTATTATGCAGCAGGCTCATCAATCTCTTTAGATTATTATGGAACTCTCTTATTACCTGGTGGGGATTGGGGAAGCATACATGATGAAGCTGAACCTGTATATTCTATGTGTCTGAGAGATGAAAGTACAAATTAAGTACTCTTGATTTTGGTTTTGAGCTCATATGTAAATGAGTTTTTAATATTATATATCGCAGAGTTTATCTGCAAAAATGAGAGAGTTTTACAAAATTAAACTAACATAGTCAATTTAAAATTGACTATAAGACAATGTAGAAAATTATTAAGCCCGCTCAAAACAAGCGGGCTTTTGATAAGTATTAAACATATAAGGAACTAAAGTCCAATTAATTCGAGCTGCTTTTCACGTGGTAAATTTTTAATAAGTGCTGCGGCAAGTTGTGCGGTAGATTTGCAAGGCGGGTTTAAGTAGTGATCAAACGATTGGGTAACTCTAAACGTAGCGCCGCATTCTTTAGTATTTGTGCACGAGCAATATAAATTAACCACATGCGCGCTTTGTGCTTCGCGTGACGTAATTGTTGCTTTAGCTACGCAATTTGGACAAGTAACCCGCGCCATAATAACCACCAATCGTTAATAAAATACACTGTTATTATATACAGACTTTGCGTGTATGCCAAACAACCATGTAACTATTAGATGAGAACCAAAAGGCTCCAAAAATCACTCCTCCTCGCCTTCCGCTTTCGTGCAAAAAACACGTCAAATTGACAACCCCTGTGACACGCCATTAATCGCCAGCCAGCCCAGTAAAAGGATCTGTGAGCAATTTTAAAAAGATCGCATTGTCAAAAAGTGACAATGTTTGACAATAAAGTGACAACAAAAAGATCAAATAGCTGGCGATTTACCTAATATTGAAATATCATTAGTTTATTATCAGTTAAGTGATAAATAAATTATGAAATATTTGCATAAAGGCTCACAAAGCCAAGAACGGTTAGATGCACTTTTATCGTTTGGTAAAAGTACCAGCGAAGATATAAAAGCGGCACTCGGTGATTACTTGGTTCGTGGCATTAGCAAAACCAATGCCGCAACGCTTAATGGTGTGCAAGGACCAAATTTAACAAGAGCACTTAAGCGTCTTGAAGTTGTTGCCGGTAAATTTGAAAACGCATTAGAAATTGAATGGTACTCAAAAAGGCAAGATATGAAATTAGAATTAATAAAAGAAAGAGTAGATGCTTTATTGGTTGAGCTAAATTCGTTACTAGCCAGCCTTGAATATTCAGATGATGATTTAGAAAAGCATACCTGCAGAATAATTAACAGGCTTGAATTAGAAATTGAACATATTGGTACGAGTAAACGTAGTACTGAAAATGAGCATTGTTATATGGCGGCGGTTTATCAGGAAGCAATAACCCCATTAGCTAATAGGGATGAACATGTGACCGATAGAATAGAAAACAGTATTCAAAGAATTGAATACTGGCAGCATCATTTAGCCAATTTGTCTCGTCCTAAAATACGTTGACGGTTTTAATTGAAGGCCAGTAGCTTTTGCTCCTGGTCTTTTTTATGCACTTGGTTTGGGGTTTCCATGCCTAAACTCAAATGCGGCCTCATTTCATTGTATATTACTATTGATTCT